>DATFMO010000482.1:0-4008 GCA_035266925.1 Sunxiuqinia sp.
ACCAGTTGCTTCTGTGCATTCCATTCTTTGTAGTTCTTGAAAAAATGCAGTTCTGCCGGACTCCATCCCCAGGGGTGAAAATTGATCGCTGACGCATGCTGACTGATGATCTCCAGTGATTTCGATTTCATGAGAATAGAAGACTTCGTTAATCCCAATTGATACATGTTGTCTATAAAAGATTCAGAGGTAGGATAGGACTTTAAAACGTGATCGTGTTCTCCGGCAAAGAATAACATGATGGGTGACAGTTCTTCTTCGAACTGCTTGAGCAGAGCTGGTGGGTGATAATACGGCGATCCATTTGCAAGTGCCAGCTCGCAAGTGGGATTGAAATGAAATATGTTGGTTGGGTTATGACTCAATTTATCCTGTTTAGTTCCCAAAAATAATGATATTCTTTCGCATGTAAATATTCATTATTTTTTTATGAGTTTAGGTGAATTTATTGATCTGGAACTGAAGTTTTTGTAATTTCATCGTATATTCTGGTTTTATTTAATTTTCCCATACTTGATTCGTGATTAAGGCCGTTAATGAATTTATATAATGAAACTGATAACGACCATTATAGGATTGCTTTTTGTCGTGGGCCTGAATGCTCAGGAACTTTCTACAAAGAATAAACGCGCAGCCAAGTATTTTAAAAATGCTGAAGATTTCTATCAAACGAGGCAAGATTATCAGGCGATAGATCAGCTGGAAAAAGCCTTGAATGAAGATGATTGCTTTTTGGAGGCTATGCTTCTAATGGCGGATGTGTATAATGACATGCGGGAAGACAGCATGCAAATTATTTACCTGGAAAAGGCTAAAGATCTCGGTTCAGAACAAACGGACAAGATCAATTACGTGTTGGGCAATGCCTATTATCGTCTCGGAAAATATCAGAAAGCTAAAGTTGCGTATGAGCAATATCTTTCAAGTAAATCCGAAAATCTTCCTTTTTCCGAAAAAGCCCAAAAGAAGTTGAAGTACTGCTATTTTGCCATTTCGATGTTGAGGCATGCAGTAGCTATGGATGCGAAAAATCTCGGCGACCATATTAATACGAATTACGATGAATACTGGCCGAGCCTGACGGTTGATGGCAAGACAATGATCTTTACACGACTTGTTCCGTTAGCCGGGCAATTGCCGTCTACGAAACATTTACAGGAAGATTTTTACCTCTCCAATTACATTGATGGCGAATGGCAAGAAGCTGTCCCCATGACGTCTATCAATACACCGTACAACGAAGGAGCACAAAGTATTTCAGCCGATGGCAAGCTGTTGTTTTTTACGGCCTGCACCCAAATTGATGGCATGGGGAGTTGTGATATTTATTTTTCCAGAAATAGACATGGCGTTTGGTCCAAACCACGTAACGCGGGAGCACCGGTTAATTCTGCTTCCTGGGAATCGCAGCCATCTATTTCGGCCAATGGGGAAACCCTGTATTTTGCAAGCAATCGTCCGGGCGGTAAAGGCGGAATGGATATTTGGCGCTGTAAGTTGAATGGATTTTACATCGATGGCAGCCCTCGCTGGAGTCAACCTGAGAATCTTGGTGACTCCATCAACACCACAGGAAATGAAACTTCGCCATTTATTCATGCCGATGGAAAAACGCTTTATTTTTCTTCGGACAGTCGGTTGGGATTGGGCGGCTATGATATTTACTATTCGCGGTTTCTCCACGATAGTATTTGGCAAACTCCCGTCAATATGGGCTATCCGATTAATACTCACAAAGACGAGCAGGGTTTGATTGTTGATGCGTCCGGGACAAAAGCTTATTATTCATCAGATCGTCCGGGATCAAAAGGATTGGATATTTATGAATTTAATCTGCCGCAAGCAGATCGGCCTTTTCCCGTTTCCTATGTACACGGAAAGGTTTTCGACAAGGAAACTGGTGATCCATTATGCGCTACAATTGAATTGATCGATCTAGACAATAATAAAATGGTGGCCAAAACACAATCGTGCTGGGATCGCGGTGACTTTTTGATGTGTTTGCCATTGGGCAAAGCCTACGCGTTTAATGTGTCCAGGGATGGATACCTTTTTCATTCCGAAAATTTTGCCTTGAAACAGGTGCATAAAATGGATAACCCGTTTGCGTTGAACATTCCACTGAAAGCCATTAAAATTGGGAATACGGCTATTTTGAGAAACATCTTTTTCGATTCGGGTAAATATGAATTATTGCCACAATCGAAATCAGAGTTGGAAAAACTGATTCAATTCATGAAGGATAATCCTTCTGTAAAAATTGAAATTGGAGGTCATACGGATAACATCGGGACCGTGGAATATAATCAGGTTTTATCCGAAAACCGGGCGAAGTCGGTGTACAATTTCCTGATTAAGAGTGACATTGATAAAAACCGGTTAACGTATCGGGGATACGGCCTTTCAAAACCGGTTGCCAGTAACGATACCAAGGCCGGAAGAGCGAAAAACCGTCGCACCGAATTCAAAATTATTGCTACCAATTGATAAAAATCAGAAGGTTTCAAAAATTGCTTCGATAATATTTCTTGCGCCGTCATCGATCTGGTCGATGGTTGCGTCCAGCATGTAGCAAGGGGTTGTAAAAACTTTATATTTTTGGTCAACCACCACTTCGCCATGAGTAGTTTGTTTGTGTTTGCCCCCCATTGCCTCAATGGCACCAGCAGTCCCTGAATCGTTGCCAATGGTGACTTCAACATCCTTCAATATTTTTGTGATGACCACCGGTGAGATACAGATTGCACCGATTGGCTTGCCAGCTTCAACCGTCTTTTTAACAGCTTGTTCAACATCGGCATTGACTGTACAGTTGGCTCCGTCAAAGGCGAATGTGCTTAGGTTTTTAGCCGCTCCAAAACCTCCCGGAAAAACCAGTGCATCGAAATTTTGTGGTCGGTAGTTTTTCAAATTCGAAATCTCACCTCTCGCGATCCGTGCAGATTCAATTAGCACATTGCGCGTTTCCGGCATTTCCTGGCCTGTGAGGTGATTGATCACATGCGCTTGGCTGATATCGGGAGCGAAGATTTCGTATGAAGCTCCTTTCCTGGCAATCGCCAGCATGGTCAGCGTCGTTTCGTGGATTTCGGATCCGTCGTACACTCCGTTACCCGATAAAACGATTGCTATTTTTTTCTTGTCAGACATAGTTCTACATTTTTGGTTCGTTTAAAATTAACGAATTTCCAAAAATGAAGAAAAGCAATTCGCCAACAATTAGCTGATGTCCTCTAAATCGTAAGGAGTTTCCTGGTAGACGTAATAGTTTAACCAATTCATGAATAGCATGTTAGCGGCAGATCGCCATCGCATGACTGGTTTCTGGGTTGGATCGTCATTCGAGAAATAATTCTTGGGAATCTCGATCGGAAGTTTCTTTTTCAAATCCCGGTGATATTCGGTGCTCAAGGTATCCCTTGAATATTCAGAATGACCAGTAATGAAAATTTGACGTCCGTTCTTGGCCATCACCATGTTAACGCCTGAATCCTTGGAAGAGGAAATGATTTCCAACTCTGGAACTTTTTCGATGTCTTCTTTCCGAATTTCGGTATGCCGGCTGTGGGGCACGTAATATTCGTCATCAAAGCCACGGAAGATCGGAATTTTATTGTCGGAAGCCTGATGCTTGAAAACCCCAAACATCTTTTTGGGAAGGTCGTATTTTGGAATGCCATAAAAGTGGAACAGTCCAGCCTGAGCTCCCCAGCAAATGAATAAGGAGGAAGTAACGTGGTGCTGCGACCAATCCATGATCTCTTTCATTTCTTCCCAATAAGTCACTTCTTCAAAGGGAAGCTGTTCAACCGGCGCTCCGGTAATGATCATGCCATCATACTTCTTCTGATTGATTTTATCAAAAGTAGTGTAGAATGCCCGCATGTGCTCAGCAGACGTATTTTTGTGTTTGTGACCCCTGATCTTCAGAAAATCAATTTCTACCTGAAGCGGTGTGTTCGAGAGTAGGCGCAACAAATCGGTTTCCGTAGAGATTTTTAGCGGCAT
>DATFMO010000483.1:0-4870 GCA_035266925.1 Sunxiuqinia sp.
AAACCTTCAATAGGATTGCCATTGGAGTCATAGACTTGCTTGTTCAGGAAGAAAGAATAAGCAGGCTGCCCTACACGGGTAACTTGTTTGTAACCTGTCATTCCATCACCATACAAGATTCCAATGTAATTTGGATCATCATTCAAAAGCAGTTTGGTAATTTTATTTTTATTGTATGTCAGGTTGAAACCAACATTCAAAGACATATCCTTTTTCGAAATTGGAACCAGATTCAACGAGAATTCCGCTCCTTTGTTTTCCAAACTACCAACGTTTGTCAGCAACGTATTTGAGAAGTTGCTTCCACTTGGGATCGTAACGTCATTCAATAAGTTATCGGTGATACGTTTGTAAACGTCCAATGAACCAGTGATTCGGTTATCGGCAAATCCGAAGTCTAAGCCAACGTTTTGGGTCGTTGTTTGCTCCCACTTGATGTTGGGGTCATAGGCATCTGGTCGTAATGTTGGAATGTATTTACCTCCGATTTGGTAATAGGAACCATCAACAGATGCTACATATTTGGCCTGTGCGGGGTAATCCTGGCCAATATTCTGTTGACCGGTGATCCCCCAGCCCAATCGTAACTTCATTTCGGTGATTGCTTTTACATTTTTCAGGAAAGGTTCTTGTTTTATCTTCCAGGCGAAAGCTGCTGAAGGGAATAATCCCCATTGGTTATTCCCGATGAAACGGGAAGATCCGTCATCACGCATGGTGAAAGTCAACAAATATTTTTCATTGAACGTGTAGTTGATACGACCGAAGAAAGAAACCAAGTAATTTTCGGTTGCATCTGGTTTGATTGAGTCAGAAACACCCATTCGATAATCATTCTTTTCGCGTTTAAAATGTTGCCAGGAATAACCGGCTGTGACATCAACACTACTCTTAATTTCCTTAATATCTTTTTTATAATTCAGGTAGAAATCAAGCAGGTTGTTATAGTTTGTTCCTGTGTAACTACTCGTTTTACCAACCGTAGGATCTGTCAAGTTTGTTGGTGAAGTCACTGGGCGATTGTTATGTCCTTTGCTATCTGTATAGTCAGTAGCCAAATTCAGGTTGGCATGTAAATCAGGCAGAAATGGTAATTTGTAATCAGCTTGAACATTGGCAATTACTCGTTGTACGGTTGATTTGTTATCAACAGCCAAGGCTTGTTCTACTGGGTTTGGTGTTCCCAGGCTGGCTCCGTAATTTTGCCATTGGTAGTATCCGGCTGAAGCAGGATTACCATCCATTACTGGCTGGGTTGGGTCCATGTTAACGGCTGAACCGATTGCTCCGGTATCTCCAAAATTGTTTTTAGTCCGCATCCCTTTGGCATTCATATTCAGTTTCAGATCGCCATTCAACAATGTCGGGTTGAGGCTGATGGCACCAGTCCAGCGTTTCAGGCCTGTATTTTTCAGGATTCCGTCTTGATCAACGTAACCGATAGACACACGGTAAGGCAACGATTTTACTGCACCGGAAATGCTCAGGTTGTGATCGTGTGTAAAAGCATTGCGGAAGATCTCTTTCTGCCAGTTGGTATTTTCAGACCCCAGAAGACCGAAATATTCTGGGTTGAACAATTTGCCGTGGTCTGTTTGAGAATATTGCCAGGCCAACAGTCGCATTTCATCCCCTGAAAAAACATCAACGTATTCAACTGGGCTTGCCACGGATGTTTTTACGCCGTAATTAATCGTCATTGGCGAGCCTGCTTTTCCTTTTTTAGTCGTGATCAGAATCACACCATTCGATGCACGTGAACCGTAAATGGCTGTTGCCGACGCATCTTTCAATACCGTAAACGTTGCAATGTCATTCGGATTGATGAAAGACAGTAAGTTACTGCCACCACCAATGGTATTATTGTCCAACGGGACACCGTCTACAATAATTAAAGGATCGTTGGATGCGTTCAATGATGAACCTCCACGAATACGGATCGTGGCACCTGCACCCGGAGCACCGCCAGCATTGGTAATGACCACACCAGCGCTTTTACCAACCAGTAAATCTTGTGGCGAAGTGATGGCACCTTTATTAAAGTCTTTGGAATCGACGGCAACAACCGAACCGGTGGCGTCTGATTTTTTCACTTGTCCGTAACCAATAACAACAACCTCGCCCAGCTCTTCGGTATCAACCCGTAGTGCCATGTTCAAAGTTGTTTGGTCACTAACAACAAGCTCGGACTTTTTATAGCCAATGTATGAAAATTGGAGGGTATCTCCTTTTTCAACCTTCAAGGTATAGTTTCCATCAAAATCGCTGACTGTACCATTTGTTGTTCCTTTAACAACAACGGTAGCACCTGGAATTGGATCCCCGGTGTCTGAATCAGTGATTTTACCTGACAAACTGATTTCCTGGGCAAATGTGAATTGCGTAACTAACAATCCCAGAATCATCAGAAGGATTTTGAGTTTTTTGCGAATAATCTTCATAATAAATTAATTATTAGTTTCTTCATCTAATTTAGATCAGTTCTTTTCATTTAATTTTCATCTTTTTTTAATGGTTGATTAATTCCTTTTTTACTCCGTTTTTATATTCCGATGGCGCAATGTTAATTTTTTTAACAATTACTTCACGGTATTTTAACAAGGCTTTTTTCTGCAAACGTTTGCGGTGTCGTTTGCAATGAAGATGTTCTTCAACAGGTAGTTACTGGTGGGTATGTGCGAATTTTGGTGAAGAATTAATTTAATCATATAATGTTCTAGCAATAAAATACCTATTTTTAGAAACGCTAAACATTAAATATTTTCATTTCTAATAATGAAGAGTAGCCAAGTCACGATCAAAGATATCGCCCGAATATTGGGCATTTCTCCTTCCACGGTATCCAGGGCACTGAAAAATCATCCTGACATTAGCGAAGCCACAAAAAAGGCGGTTAATGAATTGGCCGAAAAGTTGAAATACGAGCCAAATGCGGTCGCTTTAAGTTTGAAACAGAGTCGAAGTCAAACCATTGGCGTGATTATCCCCGAAATTGTCCACTATTTTTTCTCGTCCGTCATCAGTGGTATTGAAGATGTGGCATCCAGTGCCGGATTCACCGTGATCATTTGCCAATCAAATGAGAAGTATGAGCGCGAAGTATCCAACGTTAAAGCGTTACTATCGCATCGGGTCGATGGCATTCTGGTCTCAATTTCAAAAGAATCCACCAATTTTGATCATTTGTATTCCATTCAGGAACGCAACATTCCAATGGTTTTTTTCGATCGTATAGTACCGGAAATCAAAACAGACCGGGTTGTTATTGATGACTGGAAGGCAGCCTACAAAGCCACCAAACATTTAATTGACGGAGGTAAAAAACGTATCGCTCATTTTGCCGGGCCCCAAAACCTGGTGATTGGACGTGAACGTAAAGATGGCTATTTGCAAGCGATGAAAGATGGTGGATTAACGGTTGATCCGGAAATGATCATCGTGGCAGATAGTTTTGAAAAGGCCGTCAAAGCAACACATGCCTTGCTGGATCTTGAAAACCCACCAGACGGTTTGTTTGCCGTGAATGACCTGACAGCCATTGGTGCTATGCAAACGCTTAAACGAAGTGGTGTCAAAGTGCCGGATGAAATAGCTGTGGTTGGTTTTAGTGATGGCCGCTTTTCGGGAATCACCGAACCGAGCCTGACATCTGTGGATCAGCATGGCTACGAAATGGGAACCATTGCAACAGAATTGCTACTGAAACGAATTTTGGATGAAACTTATGATGAACCGGCACAAACCAAAGTTTTGAATGCCAATTTAATTGTGAGGGGATCGTCAAAGTAGTGCGAATTGGGGTGCTGGGTGTTCATTTTCCCTTTCTTATTTTTTATTCTTTGTTCGATATTGGAAATTGAGTGTTCTGCCTTGGAAATTTGTCTCTCTGCATTTACTATCGCTAATTTAAGTCTGTTTTTCACAACGTCAATACATTCCGCTCGATATTGCTGTAGTTATTTGTCCATGGGGATTGGATCGACCAGTTGTTTAGACCCATATTTTCACCCCGGGTTGCACTCCCGATGGTCGTTTACCCGGGGCTACTCATATTTGATCCCTCCGGGAACATTTTTAGTAATTTCTCATTTCTTATTCGTTGTTCGATATTGGGAATTGATGTATTCTGAATTGGAAATTTTTGCATTACTGGCAGATTCCTGCCTGCGCAGGAACGGGATCGTTAGATAAGCTGTGGAAAAACCTTTTGGGTGGTTTCCACATGTAAGGTCACGATACGTCGTGACCGGGGACCAAATTTTGGTGGTGCGTTAGCAGATTCACCTAGCAGCATTTAAATCGTTAAAATCGACCATTTACAAGCATTTTTTTGGTTCTCTTTCAAAGAAAATCAAAATTTTTTCATTTTTTTCATCCTTTTCTGCAAACGTTTGCAATGGGGGTTTTTGTCTAAATCTGCCTCCTGACGGCCTCTTTATAGGTTGTAAAACAAGCGTTGGGACTTGATTATTTCAAAATAACTGCTTTATATTTGTAGCGTTATTCCGAACAAACGATAATTCCTTTTATACTTCCGAAGTGACAGCTGGAGACGGCTGATCTTAAAATCATTACCCGATTTCGTATTGCTGAGTGCAATTTATTGATGTATCATACTTTAAAAGTTGATGTCCAAAATTACGCCTTCAGGTTTTGACTTGAAGCTGGTGATATGAAGTAATTAATTTGAGATAAACCATGAAAAAGAAACCGTTGCTAAGTTTTTGGCAGGTTTGGAACATGAGCTTCGGATTCCTCGGAATTCAGTTTGGCTTTGCCCTCCAAAATGCCAATGTCTCGCGAATCTTTCAAAGTCTGGGTGGCGATGTTGACCGGCTGGCTGTTTATTGGCTCGCTGCTCCGGTTACCG
>DATFMO010000484.1:0-9403 GCA_035266925.1 Sunxiuqinia sp.
CGCATTCGAATGCCATAATTTCAACTTTTCAGAATTTCTGGTGGCGGAAATCCCTCATATCGACTTTCCTAAAATGCGTGTTCTAACCGATGATCAACGGTGTTGTTCCTCCTAATTTTGATATGAAATCAAAACAAAGGAATCATGGAAACAACAGTTGATTATCAGAAACAGAATGGAGCAGAGGTTTATCGACAAACATTGCTGACTGATTTGCCGGTAAAAGAGAAATACCTTCACGTGGATGGGATTTCCACAGCCTACCTCGAAGGAGGGGAGGGAACAACTTTGGTTTTATTGCACGGGCCAGGTGAGCCTTCGGTTTGGTGGTTACGCGTGATGCCCAAGCTTGTCGAAAAATTCAGGGTCATTGCACCGGATCTTCCAGGACACGGTTCTTCCGGGGCGCTTCCCGGAAAATGTACGAAAGAAGCGTTGCTAACGTGGCTGGATGAGTTTCTGTCGAAAACCTGCGATACTCCACCTGTGCTTGTCGGGCATGTGGTCGGGGGAGCGATTGCTGCCCATTATGTCATTCAATACAGTACTAACGTGAAACAGCTTGTATTGGTGGATTCGCTGGGACTTTCTGCTTTTCATCCGGCACTACGATTCGCTTTGGAATATATGCGATTCATGATATATCCCTCTGAAAAAAGTCAAAAACGTTTTATGACACAATGTATGTTCGATATGGATGAATTGAGCAAAGGCATGGGCCGGCAATGGCAGCCTTTTATTAAGTACAATCTTGCTTCAGCTCAAGATCCCGGGAAGAAAGCAGCCGCCAAGGGGATCATGAATGCATTTAGCGAAAAGATTCCCACGGAAGAGCTGAAAAAAATCGCCATCCCAGTGGCTTTGATTTGGGGACGACACGATAAAGCCAACAGGCTTAAGGTAGCGATTCGTGCAAGTGAAAATTATGGATGGCCACTACATATCATCGAAGATACACGGGACGATCCGAAACTTGAACGGCCTGACGCTTTTGTGGATGCGTTACAATCGTCCGTGGCTGAACTTCTAATTTGAAAGGACGAGCATCTTGACTCAAATGAATAATTTCAAAAAATGAACACTGATGGAAGCAATTGATTTAAAACAAACACAACAGGCATGGGATAATCTTGCCAATGGTTACGATAATTACGTCACAAGTACTCATGATGTGGAATTTACCAAAAAATTGCTGAAGCATGCTGGTCTTCAACGTGGAATGAAATTCCTGGATGTGGCGGCTGGTACTGGTGCGCTGACATTTCCGGCTGCCCAAATAGGAGCCAGGGTGACGTCAATAGACATTTCTTCGAACATGATCTCATTCCTTAAAAGACGTGCCAAACGAGAAGGTCTGGCCAATATCGAAGGCTGTGTTATGGATGGGCATGCACTCGGTTTTCCAGATGACAGCTTCAATGTTACCGGCTCTCAATTTGGTGTGATGTTATTCCCTGATCTGCCTAAAGGATTGCAGGAAATGGTGCGGGTAACAAAACCGGGTGGCTCAGTACTGGTCATCGCGTTTAGTACGCCAGACCGGGTTGACTTTATCCAGTTCTTCTTTACTGCGCTGCAAATTGTGATGCCTGGGTTTCATGGATTACCACAGGATCCTCCACCACTTCCTTTTCAGGTGTCAGATCCCGCCGTTTTCCGTAAAAAAATGGAAGAAGCTGGACTACATGATGTTCGGATCATTTCTGAAATTGAACAGGTGGAGTTTCAGTCGGGAACTGAACTTTGGAACAGCGTCATCAACAGTAATCCGATCGCTGTACATGTTACAGCAGGCCTCACGGAAAAACAGAAAATTGAGGTCCGGCAGGCTATGGATGATATGGTTCGGGAACAAGCTCGAGGCGATGATGTGGCAATTTTAAAGGCCGAATTAAATGTCGCAGTGGGACGGAAAGTGTAGGTATTCAATCAAAATCAGCTTTTTATAGTTCATCAATAGACCTTCGGTTGAGAAATATTCAAGAGATTTTATTCTTCATTACAAATTTGTGAGTTTTGAAAAAAGGCAAAAAAAAAGAGTAGATCAATACCTACCCTTTTCTAACCTAACTAAACCAATAAAACTAATCAAACCTAAACTTATGAAATAAAATCTACGGCAAAGATATGTTGAAAAACACAAACATGTGTTAAGCGAATCTTAAAAATCATGCTGCTCAGCATATTTTTTAAAAGTGAAATTTCGTATGCCAAATCGTAGTGAGTTTAAAAGAAAAGCCGTCACCCATGTAAAATCAGGAATGACGGCCTTTTTTGTAGGTTGCAATGACCAGTGACTAATTCACGAATGGCCAAAACTATTTCTTATTTCTTTTTCTTGCCTCCTTTTTCTTCTTCAGCAATGGAGTCACGCATGGATGTGTCGGCTTTAATGTTGTTGTATTTCATGTAGTCCATCACGCCAAGATTTCCAATGCGGAAAGCTTCTGCAACAGCTAGTGGCACCTGTGCTTCGGCTTCGATTACTTTGGCACGCATTTCCTGTGCCCGGGCAGTCATTTCCTGTTCAAGGGCAACAGCCATTGCACGACGTTCCTCTGCTTTGGCTTGTGCAATGTTCTTGTCTGCTTCAGCTTGATCCATTTGTAACCCAGCGCCAATGTTTTTACCGATGTCGATGTCAGCAATATCGATCGACAGGATTTCGAATGCAGTTCCGGCATCCAGTCCTTTGTTCAGTACCACTTTCGAAATGGAGTCCGGGTTTTCCAATACTGCTTTGTGGGTATGTGATGAACCGATGGACGAGACAATCCCTTCGCCAACGCGGGCAAGGATAGTTTCTTCGCCGGCACCACCAACCAATTGTTTAATGTTGGCGCGAACAGTTACACGGGCTTTGGCAATCAACTGGATCCCGTCTTTAGCAACAGCGGCAACAGGAGGTGTGTCGATTACTTTGGGGTTTACCGACATTTGAACGGCTTCAAACACATCTCGACCAGCCAGGTCAATGGCAGTTGCCATGTTAAATGAAAGGTCGATGTTTGCTTTTTCGGCCGAAACGAGGGCATGTACAACCATCGCAACCTTTCCGCCCGCCAACAGGTGGGCTTCCAGTTTATCCCGGTCCAGCTTGATGCCAGCTTTTGTTCCTTCAATCAAAGCTCGGACAATAATTGAAGGCGGCACTTTCCTGAAACGCATCAGGAAGAGTTGCATCAATGAAATCCGAACTCCCGATACCAGGGCTGAAAACCACAGTCCGATCGGAATAAAATAGAGTATAATAATTAACAGGATAAAAATCCCAACAACTAAACCTAAAGTTCCAAAATAGTCCATTATTCTTGATTTATTGGTTCAACGATTACTTGTGTTCTCAATACTTCAATCACCTTAATTTTCACTTGCGGATCAACAAATCCAACAGCTGACTTGGCTTCCATACTTAAATTGTTGATCCTTACTTTTCCAGTGGGAGCCAAGCGACCAATGGTAATTCCTTCATCGCCAATATGGATGACCTGGTCGTCAACCTTTTCAACATGACCGTCAATTTCTGAGTTTAGCATCATTTTCTTGCCAGTCCGGCTTTTAAAGATCCGGTAAATCAGCATCGGTACGGCTATGAGAACGAAAGCCAAAGTGATTATTCCGGGAATCACACCGTATTTGTCAAATGCAAAATAGACACTTGCTCCCAGAAGAATAATTCCACCAATTCCAGCAATGGTGATGCCTGGGATGACGACAAATTCCAACAGGAGAAGAATTACTCCCAGGAAAATCAGGAAAAGGATGATCAGAATGGTCATTTGTTTTTTGGTTAATCGATGGTGGCCGTTAGTTCGCGTGCTACCAAGGCTTTCTTCATTGGACTAAGATAGGTAAAACTTCCCTTTTTAACATCACATTTCCCTTTATAATGCGTGATTAAAGTGCATTGAGTCGCTTGCTCCGGATCATGATCACAGATATTCATCAATGCTTCAATGACATAGTCAAAACTGTGATGATCATCATTGTGCAGGACCAGGATGCGTTCGTTTTGTTCCTCAGTGCTTTGATCCTGTATCGGTTCTTTTTTTGTTTGTTCTTCGGCTTTCATTCTTTACTTAGTTTTCGAGCTTCCTTAACCGGAATGCGTTCACCATTTTTATAGGCTGCTATAAATGCATCTTTAACGCCTTCTAATCGGACCTGCGACTGCATCTGTAGGGCATCATCATAGGATTTCAACTCACCAACAGTGTATACCGTTACTCCGTTGTCATCCGTGTAATGATCAATTTTTCGGATGACCGAAAGTTTCTTAAAGAGGCGTTGAACCCAATCAGGGGGCGTTTTGCTGTATGCTCCAATCTGAATTTTGTACGTAATCCCATTATCGATAGTTTGCGGTTTTTCCGGCAATAACGTTTTGGCTAAACTATCGGGCAATACCTTTGGTTTTTCAGCTTCCAATTGGTTGATGCGTACGGTTTCTTTGGCTTGGTGTATGCTGTCTTCCATGGTGTGAATCCGATCGGTGAATGCATTCACCGAATCGGGATTGGCCGTTTGCCAGTAACGATTTTCCAACATTCGGGCCTGGTTGTAATTTTTGTTAATGCTTTGATGTTTGGCATATTGTTGCTTTTCGAGTTCCAGAATTTGATTGGCCAAATCAGCTTTTGGTCCCGCTTGGGCTGAATCATAAGTTTCCCGAAGTTGGTTGGTTTTATCTAAAAGTTCTTGCAATTCTTGTTCTCCTTTCCAGGCTTTAATAAATGCCTGTAACGAAGCCTGTTTTTGAAATTGCGATGCCTTTAAATACTTTATCGATGAATTAACCTGGAAGTTGATGATGGTGTCTTTTAATATTTCTGGAATTGCAACCACTTTGGGAGGGGCAGTTATGGCGCTGTCCGGTTGGGCTGTAGCTATTTTGCTGGTGTCTGTTGTCGTAGATTGAGTTTCTTCCTCTTTTGGTTTGGGTGCTTTTTGAACAATTGGCTGAGGAAATGGGTTGATTTTTTCCCGGGCCTGCTTCATCAATTCATCCAATTGGGTATCTCTTTTGTCTCTTCTTCGGGCCTTGTCATCAAACTGCTGATAGTACTTTATGGCTTGCGAAAAATCACTTTGCGCATGGTAGTATTGCCCCAGACAATACAAACTTTTTACGGGCGTATTTTCCCCGAGTGAAATTTCCAATGCCTTTTTGGTTTCTTTTGAAAATTGTTCTGTTTCGGCCAGGCACATCCCTAAATAGTAGTTTAGTACTTTGTCTTTTGGGTATAGACGAACCAAATCTTCAAAATAAGGAATTGCCTTATTGTACTGCCCGTTTTCGACCAGGTTTTTTGCAATTAACTCCGGATCATTTTGTGCCTGAACGGATTCTGTAAAGAAACCGAAAGCAGGCCCAAACAATAAGAGAAATAGAATTGTTTTCAGAGTTGATGATTTATTTTTATACATGGTTTTTCAGTTCGTTTTCGACCTAAAATTACAAAAAATGTTGAAAGCTAATTTTTCTTTAACTGTTTTGTTTTTGTTGGTAAATCGGCAGAGATAAAGCTGATAGTTATCATTAATTCAAGTATATTTGTCTAATTAAACAAAAAAATATATGGCACTCTTAAAAAAAGGCGACAAAGCACCTGATTTTAAAGGATTGAACCAAAATAACGAGTTAATTTCGCTGTCGGATTTTGAAGGTAAGAAGGTAATTTTATACTTTTATCCGAAGGACAACACACCGGGTTGCACAGCTGAATCGTGTAACTTAAGCGACAATTACGACGCCTGGATTGACAAGGGCTACGAAGTTGTTGGGGTGAGTCCTGACAGTGTGGCATCGCACAAAAAATTTGCTGATAAATTCGGATTCAAGTTCAATTTAATTGCCGATACTGAAAAAGAAATTTTGCAGGCCTATGGTGCCTGGGGCGAGAAAAACATGTATGGCAGAAAATACATGGGAGTGTTGCGGACAACCTATGTAATTAACGAAGAGGGTGTGATTGAAGAAGTATTTGAAAAAGTAGCAACAAAAGATCATACAAATCAAATAATCAAAGCTTTAGACTTGTAATTGACATGGCAAAAGAAGAACAATCTAACGTAAATAAGGAAAAGCTGAAAGCCCTTCAGCTGACAATGGACAAAATCGAGAAAAGTTATGGCAAGGGCGCTATTATGAAAATGGGCGACCGTGCCGTTGAAGATGTTCCTGCAATATCGTCCGGTTCAATTGGATTAGATATCGCATTGGGCGTTGGTGGATTCCCCAAAGGACGGGTTATTGAAATTTACGGACCGGAATCGTCGGGTAAAACAACCTTGGCCATTCATGCAATTGCTGAAGCTCAAAAAGCGGGAGGTATTGCTGCCATCATTGATGCAGAGCATGCATTCGACCCATTTTACGCCAAAAAACTGGGGGTTGACACGGACGAACTCTTGATTTCGCAACCTGATAACGGCGAGCAAGCCCTGGAGATTGCCGACAACCTGATCCGTTCGGGAGCGATCGACATTGTGGTGGTTGACTCAGTGGCTGCCTTAACGCCAAAAGCGGAGATTGAAGGTGAAATGGGCGATTCAAAAATGGGGTTGCAGGCTCGGTTGATGTCACAGGCGCTGCGTAAGTTGACTGCCAACATCAACAAAACTAAAACCTGCTGCATTTTCATCAACCAGTTACGTGAAAAAATCGGAGTGATGTTCGGTAATCCTGAAACAACGACGGGGGGTAATGCGCTGAAGTTTTACGCTTCGGTTCGTTTGGATATACGTCGCATTGGCCAGATCAAAGATGGAGAAGATGTAATGGGTAACCACACACGCGTGAAAGTGGTGAAAAACAAAGTGGCGCCGCCATTCCGCAAGGCTGAATTCGATATTATGTATGGTGAAGGAATTTCTAAAACCGGTGAGATCATCGATTTAGGAGTGAATTACAACATCATCAAAAAAAGTGGATCGTGGTTCAGCTATGGGGAAACCAAATTGGGACAGGGACGTGAGTCTGTGAAAAATATCCTGCGCGATAACCAGGAGTTGGCACACGAATTGGAAACGAAAATTATCGAAGCGGTATCAACGGCCGCTACGACAGAATAAACAAAATTACTTTGCAGTGATGTCTGGATGAGGCGTGAAACTGCTTCATCCAGATTTTTTTTTGATAAGAAGTCGACTGGTACTGTCACAGTTGTTTGGGAAGAATCCTGCTTATTATCATTACGTTATAATTTTGCGAAAACGATTAAAGGTCAAACATCGAGTATCAAATTATCTAATATGAAAGTGTTGAAATTTGGAGGTACTTCTGTCGGAAGTGCTGAAAACATCCGAAAGGTGAAAGAGATTGTAAAAAGTCAGGACGGCGATGTGATCGTCGTTGTTTCTGCAATGGGCGGAATTACTGACAAGATATTAAACGCCTCGAAAATGGCCGTTCTTGGAACGGAATACTTCAACACGGAAATAACAGAAATAAAAGAAAGACACGAAGAAGCGGTTGATCAACTGTTCGACGGCGAAAAGCGGGAACAGGTCAAAGAGCAGGTGAGCAATTTATTGGATGAGTTGGGGAAAATTATTCGTGGGGTGTCACTCATTGGCGAACTGACTCTGAAAACAATGGATAAAATTGGCGGCTTTGGTGAACGTATTTCTTCTTACATCATCAGTGAATTTATTGAAGGATCGAAATGGGTGGATGCCTCAAAGTTGATCAGAACCGATAGTAATTTTGGTCGGGCACTGGTCGATTTTAAGCTGACCAACAAAAATATTCACGATGCCTTTAAAGGTTTCACAGGAATTTGTGTCGCGCCGGGCTTTGTAGCCACCAATTCAGCTGGCGAATACACCACGCTTGGTCGTGGTGGTTCTGACTACACAGCATCAATTTTCGCAGCGGCTCTTGGTGTCGAATTGCTGGAAATCTGGACTGATGTGGATGGTTTTATGACCGCTGATCCACGTGTAATTCGCAAAGCATATACGATTAAAACTTTGAGCTATTCCGAAGCGATGGAACTGTCGCACTTTGGAGCCAAAGTGATTTATCCGCCAACAATATTGCCGGTTTACCAGAAAGGTATTCCGGTACAAATCAAAAATACACTGAAGCCGGAAGCTGAGGGGACATTGATCACCCAGAGCCAAAAAAATGGCAAGGACTTTCCCATCAAAGGGATTTCTTCCATTTCCAACATCAGCCTGATCAACATTCAGGGTTTGGGCATGGTTGGAGTGACCGGGATTTCCATGCGCCTGTTTGGTGCGCTGGCCCGCGAAAATATCAATGTGATTCTGATTTCGCAGGCATCATCAGAAAATTCCATTTCGTTTGCCATTGACAGTTCAAAAACGGATCTGGCTGAGCAAGCCATCAACCAGGAATTTGAGCGCGAAATCCAGTCGCAACGAATCAATAAAATTGAAATTGAAAACGACCTGTCCATTGTGGCGATCGTTGGAGAAAATATGAAGCATTCCACCGGTATTGCCGGCAAGTTGTTCAACACCATTGGAAAGAACGGGGTCAACATCATCGCAATTGCACAGGGTGCCTCTGAGCTGAATATCTCGTGGGTGGTGAAAGACAGCGACCTTCGAAAAACATTGAACGTGGTTCACGAATCATTCTTCCTGTCGGAAAATGTAGAAGTCAACGTGTTTTTGCTGGGAATTGGCCTGGTTGGTGGAAATCTGTTGCAACAATTGCAACAACAGCAGGAGAAGTTGTTGAAGGAAAAACACCTGAAACTGAAATTAGTCGGTGTGGCCAACTCGAAAAAGATGTTGTTGGATCGAGACGGCATCAACATTGAAGGTTTTAAGGAACGTCTGGATAAAGACGGTCAAAAATCAGGTTTGCACGCATACAAGCAGGCGGTGATTGACATGAATATTTACAACTCGGTTTTTGTCGATTGCACCGCATCGGATGCCGCAGCCAACCTGTATAAAGATTTATTGGAAGCCAACGTTTCCATTGTTACGGCGAACAAAGTGGCAGCTTCTTCGGAATATGACAACTATCTGAATTTGAAGAAGATTGCGAAGCGAAAAGGCATCAAGTTCCTATTTGAAACGAATGTGGGAGCCGGCCTGCCAATCATTAATACCTTGAATGACCTGGTGAATGCAGGTGATAGAATACAGAAAATTGAAGCTGTCCTTTCCGGAACGCTCAACTATATTTTCAATACCATATCGGCTGAAGTACCAATGAGTAAAACCATTAAAATGGCCAAGGAAGAAGGCTTTTCAGAGCCTGATCCTCGGATTGACCTCAGTGGTATTGATGTAGTTCGCAAGTTGTTGATCTTGGTTCGTGAATCAGGCTATCGCATTGAAAAAGAAGATGTGGTGATCAATAAATTCATCCCTGATGAGTTTTTTAATGGTAACATGGATGATTTCTGGGCGGGCATTT
>DATFMO010000485.1:0-10357 GCA_035266925.1 Sunxiuqinia sp.
AGATATCAGAAAATCTTTCAATAAATAGTTAGCTATTTATATGATTTTATTTGAAGTCATTAATTTAGAATAAATAAAAAGAATGGGATTTTGTTTGTTGTTATTTAAGTTCGCTCATACTCAGTAATAAAGAGGACTATTGAACTGCCATTTGTTCTTGTTTATTGCATCCATACAAAATAGAAAACCACCGACTCTTGCCGGTGGTTATTCTGAGTAAACGTTAAAATAAAATGAATTTATGGCAAAAAACTTAATAAAGTATCACCACGAAGTCCTCTTCGCAAAGTCTCAAGTGCGATAACTTCTGAATATGCTATGTTGCCTAAATTAACATTTGGGCCAAGAAGTTTGATGAACCAAACCTGCTGACTTTTCAACGGAGCTTCCCAAAGAATATCTTCTGTCTTGATTTCTTTGCGAATATCCATGATCAACTGGCTGTTGGCTGAACCATCTTCATTGTAAATTCCCATATTACCACTTTCCCTCGCTTCAGCAATCACTTTCCAGGCGCCTGCTTCCAACTCGGTTTTCATCCACGATACCCATTCCTGGTTGCTGATTTCTTTTCCCTTCAATTTGGTGCCAACTTCAGAGAAAATTTGGAATTCTTTGGCCAGTTCAGTAATGTACTGGCACTTTTTTTCATGGATGATTGGTAAAACGCCGTCAGAAATTTCAGCGGTTTCAACGCCGCTATCGGCAATAAATTTACGATAGTCGTCAAACATATCTCTGGCTATAAAGGCTTCGAAGAGTGTTCCTCCGAAATAAGGTTTTATGCCAGCTTCCTGGTAGAGCTTGATTTTGTCTTTCAATCCTGGCGTCAGTAATCCTGTGCCAAAACCAAGTTTTACAAAATCGGTATATTCCGAAGCGACTTCGCAAAAATTTTCTGCTCCACGAATGCTCAAGCCTTTATCCATCACCATGGTTAAGCCTGATTCTCTTGGTTTTTCTGGTCGTTCAGGAATAAATGGTAAATCAAAATTCATTGTTAAAATTTGGTTGATTGGTATTCTTTTATGAGTTGTTTAATGGATTCATTTTGTTGTGCTTTGGGATAATAATCAAACAAATCCCGATAGCTGTTATAATCTGCTTTCAGCGCAACTGCAAACGATTCCGTTGCCGAACTTTCCTCGTTATTTTCGAGCAGATAAGCTGTTAAGCGATAGTTGATGTTTGAATCGTTTATAATGTTTTTGTTGGCTTTTTTCAAAATGTCTATTGACTTTTGGAGCATTCCACGTTCATACTGCATTTCGGCATACGAAATCCATGAGTCCGGATTGTCGGGATCGAGCATGACAGCCATGTCGAATGCCGACTCAGCATTATCGTATTCGTTTAATTCATGATTGACTTTTCCATACATCAGCCAGAAATCCGGGTTCTCGTCATCCAATTTAATCGCTTTCTTAATAAGTAGCCGACTTTCATCTAGTTGGCTCTCAATCCACATGACAAGACCAGAACCATACCATGCGTTTGAATTGTTTTTATTCAGTCGAATGGCTTTTCGGTAATTAACCAAGGCTTCATTGTAACGATCCAGATTCAGATAACATTCACCCAAATAGCAATAAGCATCGTCATTATCCTTATTTTTATCGATGTATTCCACGTAGCAGGCTATGGCTTCGTCATGCTGATTGTTGTTCGACAACGCATTTGCTTTATTAAATAGTGCTTGTTCAAATTCTTCGTTTAATGCAATGGAGAAATCGTAGGCTTCAACGGCTTTGTCATGTTTCCCAATGCGGTTAAAAATGATTCCCAGGTTGTACCAAACGGATGAATTAAACGGATCAATATCGAGGTATCGATTATAATAGGAGATGCTTTCTTCGTCCAAGCCATTTTTATCGCAGTAGTAGGCCAACTCGTATAAAACCTGCTCATTTTTTGGATTTGATTCAAATGCCCTTTTCAAGAATGAAATGGCTTTATCCAATTCGCCGGCTTGGCCCAGAGTGATTCCGATATTATAAAGGAGTTCATCTTCTTCTTCGTAGTTGTGAAAAATCGCCAGTTCGTAAGCAGTAATCGCTTCATCTACCTTTCCCAGCATAATCAGTGCAGAGCCTTTTATCAGGTAGATGTCTGAATTACTGTCTTCAATTTTTTCGATCACCAGAATCATACTCAACGATTCTTCCACTTTGCCATCTACCAGCAGTAGCTGGGCTTTTTTAATTTGTAATGCAATTGAAGAAGGATGAATTTTTAAGCCATTGTCGATCGCAATGTTTGCCGTAGACATTTTTCCTTCGTCTAAAAAATAATCAACAATTCCCTCGACTTCAAACACATCGAAATAATCCACATGATTATTGTTCATCATTTTTTTGAACCTTTTTACGGCCTCACTTATTTCCTCACTTTCAAAAAAGTCCCTTGATTCTTCTTCCATAGAATACAAAATTGCAGCTGCAAATTTAATAATACTTTTCAGAATTACTTAATCCGGTTGGTGCTCTTTTCGCAACAAGTCGTTCACCGACTTTACCGGATTGAAAGTCTCGATTGGAACTTCCACAAACAGCGTGTTCCAATCAGCCATAGCTCCATTCCATAAGCCCGGCAATTCTTGGGCTTTCAGTTCTTTCCCATCTTTTGATTTATAGGAAATAAATCCTGTTTTTGGATCTCTGAATTTCAATAGATTATAGGATTTTCCTTTGTAATTTTTTGTTCCACATACCAAGTCAACCGGGTTGAAATGGGTGGCGTTTTGCACGATCTCTTTTTGCTGTTCATTGGCCATATCTATCTGTGAACTTTCAACTACCTGTAGCGAAACTGACTGATCATTATTACGGGCCCAAAATGGCCCGCCACCAGGTTCACCTTCATTTTTAACCATGCCGCAAACACGGATCGGACGGTTGAATTTCTCTTTTAAATAATGGTATAGTTCTTCTTTTTCAGAATAATATTGGTTGGATGGTGGTTTGACATTCAAAACATTTTCCAGAAAATTAGTGGCTTCAGAAAAAAACTTGTGATCTAATGCATTGTAATCCCGTTCATCCAAAATTTGTTGGTAGCTAAAAATGCGTTTCTGGTAGTTCAGCAATAAACCAGCCAATGTTTTTTTATATTCGATGGTTGTTTCCTTTTTGTTATCCGGGACAACGTTATCGATGTTCTTAATGAAGATCACATCAGCATCCAAATCATTTAGATTGTCCAGTAAAGCGCCATGACCTCCCGGGCGAAACAACAGAGAGCCATCTTCATTTCGGAATGGTTCATTTTCCAGATCAACCGCGATTGTGTCCGTAGACGGTTTTTGCTGGCTGAAAGAAACATCATAAGCCACACTAAACAAAGTTTCATAATGAGCTTTGATGGAGTTAAAATGCTCTTCGAAAGCTTCTTTGTGTTCCGGCGATACCGTGAAGTGCAACTTGATTTTCTCCTGGCTGTCTTTGGCATACAAAGCACCCTCAACGCAATGCTCTTCAAATGCAGTACGTGCTTTCTTTTTATATTGGTGGAATCGCAATAATCCTTTTGGGAGACTGCCGTAATTCAATCCTTTCCCGGTGAGAACAAGATCTAATACTTCCAACATCGAAAGCTCAGGCATTGGATTTGTAGCAGCTTTTTCCAGGGCACCATAAAACGCAAAATGTTTCAATCCATCGAAAAATGTCTTCACATCTTCGTCCTGCAAAACGGTGTCTTCACCCACGCCTTCTTCCAATTTTTTCTTGGCGGCAAAAAGGCTTTTGAACATGCGACTTGCTGCACCAGATGCCGGTACAAATTTTAACAAGGTGATTCCTTTGCCCAATGATTCATCAAAAAAGTTGATGAATTGATTGGCATGATCCTCGTTGAGTTGTATGATACCTTTCCCAACTGTCGCGGCTTGTATGATTTCCATGAACGGGAAACCTTGCTTAAAATTATTGACTTGTTCTTCTACGGTGGTGATGTCACTTCCTCTTTCTTCAATAAACTTCAAATCTCCAGGGCTAAACATAGCTGTTTGTTTTTTGAATTAGTATAAAGTTAAAAAAATAGGTACTAGAAATAGAACATGCAACTGATGCTTCGGTTTTAAAGTTTTCAACATTTGTTAGCAATGTGATCCTACTTTTTCATTTTCAGAAATATACAGCTGTAACTGAAAGCATACATGCAGGCGAAAATTAGTATTAATACCCATGTTTCATTCGTTTAAATTGAGTGATTTGCGTTATTTTTGTTGCCAATTTTCAGGTATGGAACAACAGATTTTCTCTTGGGGACACAGCAAACGGTATAACGATTTTCCGTCGCATTTTAAGAAATGCTTTGATCAGAGGGTTCAGAAGGTTTCTGTTGATGCTGGTTTTACCTGTCCAAATCGCGATGGCACCAAAGCATTGAATGGTTGTTCGTATTGTAATAATAAGACATTTAAGCCGGGCTATTGTCGATTGGAAAAGGGTATTACAGGACAGTTGCAGCAAGGGATTAATTTCTTTGCTAAGAAATACCAATCGATGAAGTTTTTGGCCTATTTTCAAGCGTATTCCAATACGTATGCTGACCTGCAAACATTGAAAGAGCGTTACGAGGAGGCTTTGTCGCATCCTAAAATTGTTGGTCTTGTTTTGGGAACTCGTCCTGATTGTGTGAATGAAGAAATCCTGGATTACTTGGCGGAACTCTCACAGGAATACTATGTAATGGTTGAGTTTGGAGTGGAATCGGTGAATGATGAAACGCTGGAACGAATTAATCGTGGTCACACTTTTGCTGAAGCCAAGTGGGCCATTGAGGAAACCGCCAGACGAAAGATTCATAATTGTGCCCATTTGATTTTAGGATTGCCCGGTGAAAATCGGAATGACTTTCTTGAGCAGGCGAGGGTAATTTCCCAGTTGCCCGTGGAAAATCTGAAATTACATCAATTGCAAATCCACCGAGGGACTCAGTTGGCGGTGGAGTTTGAACAAAAACCTGAAGAATTTCAACTATTTTCAGCCGATGAGTATATTGATTTGATTCTCGATTACCTGGAGTTGCTCAATCCACAAATCATTGTTGAACGCTTTATCAGTCAGGCTCCCAAAGACCTGCTGATCGCACCTAAGTGGGGATTGAAAAACTTTGAGTTTGTTGCCAAAGTTGAAAAACGACTTGTCGAACGAAATATTTGGCAGGGGAGGCTATTTAAGTAGGCGTCCCAGTGTTCAGTTTGCAGTGCAGCCTTTTGTCGATTTCAACATCAAGGATCAAATATCCAGAATCCAGAATCCAGTTACTGTTTTGCAAATACACGTTTGAGTAGCTCATTCACACGGGCTGCCGGGTCTTGTCGAATATTTTTCTCAGTTTCGCCAATTTTCAGAAACAGTCCGTCCATCGCTCGTTTAGTGAGGTAGTCACTAAGATCAGTTTCTACTTTATGCAGGTCGGCCATTTGTCCGATGAATGAGCCAGCCACCTGGTTCCAGTTGCTGGTCAGTTCATCCCACGACTGCTGAGTGGAAATATTACCTACCAGCTTCTTTTGGAGTGATCCTTCAATTTTTGGTTTGTACAAAGCCACGAGTGCGTCGTAATTTTTTTCTTTTAGGTAATCGGTTGCAGCGTGATCTCCTCCAGTTAAAATGCCTGCCGCATCTTTTATAGTCATCGTTTTAATGCTATTGATGAGAATGGGCGCGGCTTCTTTGGCTGCATCCGAGGCTGCCCGGTTTATACCAGTTTCCACTTTATCCACTAACTTATGGCCTCCCGGAAGTTTGCTGAGGTTGCTGGTAATTGTATTGGCTTCAGGCGGAAGTAAAATTTTAACGGTGGCGTCTTTCAGGTATCCGTCAACGGCCGACAGTTTGCTTACTGAAGTATCGGTTCCAATGATCAATGCCTGTTTTAAGCCAGCAATAATTTCGGTTTGTGTCAATGGTTTTTGATCATTGTAAACCGTTTTTGCCATTTGCTGCATCTCTGCACAGCTTGCTAATAGGATGACTAAAAGTGCTCCAAGGAGTGATGTTTTCGTTTTCATTCTTTTTTTGATTGTGTTATAAAGAGCTAAAAATTCGAAAATCCAAAGCACAAGAACAGCTATTGAACCTTCCAATATTCCCTTTTTTCGAGTAACTAATTATCCAATGACTAGTTATTCAGTTTTCAATCCAAAATTTTGTGCATTAAATCTTTGCGGTTCAATTTAGTTAATTCCTGCCGAATTTGTTGCTTGTATTCGCGTTTGTACCAAAAAAAGAACTTTCGTTGCGACAGCTTTTCCTTCTTCGATTTGGCAGTGAATACTTTCTCCATGGTGTATGGATGGTACCCCGTGTAATAAATCACTGTTGCCAGTGTCATTGGAGTTGGCGTAAAATCCTGTACCTGTTCCAGTTTAAAATCAAGCTGTTTGGTTTCGGCGGCCAGGTTGGCCATGTCTGTGTTGTGGCACCCCGGGTGGCTCGAAATAAAATATGGTACCAGTTGTTGATTCAATCCTTCTTGCTTGTTGATTTCGTTGAACACTTTATTCAACTTGTAAAATAACTTAAACGAAGGTTTGCGCATGATTTTTAACACATCGTCCGAGGTGTGCTCCGGCGCTACTTTCAACCTCCCTGAAACATGATGTTTGACCACTTCGCGCAAATAAGTCATGTTATTTTTATTCACTTGCTTGTCGTTCGTTTCATGCAATATCATGTCATAGCGGATTCCACTTCCGATGAATGCTTTTTTTACCTTTGGATGTTTTCGTACTTCCCGGTAAAGGTCTAGCATCGGCTTGTGATCGACATCCAGATTTTTACAGACATCAGGGAATATACACGAAGGACGCTTGCATTTGTTGCAGATTTCTTCATGGATCCCCTTCATTTTATACATGTTGGCAGATGGTCCACCCAAGTCGGAAATATAGCCTTTGAAATCAGGCATTTGCGTAACTTGTTCCAATTCTTTCAAAACTGATTTTTCGGAACGGCTGGCAATGAATTTTCCCTGGTGTGCCGAAATGGTGCAAAACGTGCAACCACCAAAACAACCACGGTGAATGTTGATGGAATGCCGGATCATTTCGTAAGCCGGTATCGTGCCTTTGTTTTTATAGCGCGGGTGGGGCAGACGCGTGAATGGTAAATCGTAAAAACGATCAATTTCTTTTTCTTTCAGAGGCGGCCAGGGCGGATTAACGACCACTTGTTTTTTGCCGATCTGTTGCGTTATTTTGTTGGCCTCCGACTTGTTGGACTCTTCTTCGATATGCATGAAGTTTTGAGCAAATTTTTTCTTGTCGCTCAGGCATTCTTCGTGCGAATACAAATCAATGTTGTTCCACTTTTTACTGGTCGCGTAGTCTGAGTCCGAATCAGTCAAGAAAGCCGTCTGTGGAAGGTTGGTAATCGTTCTGGCGTCAACGCCGCGCTGAATGAGTTTGGTAAAATCCAGTATCGATTTTTCACCCATTCCATAAAATAGTAAATCAGCATGAGCTTCCTCTAAAATGGAAGGTTTTAACTTGTTTTGCCAGTAGTCGTAATGGGTCACCCGTCGAAGGCTGGCTTCAATGCCACCCAACATGATGGGCACATCGGGGTATAATTTTTTCAGAATGTTGCAGTAAACGGTTGCGGCATAATCCGGGCGTTTGTGTTGCTGGCCTCCCGGCGTGTACGCATCTTTTGATCGCAGTCGTTTGTTGGCTGTGTAGTGATTCACCATGGAATCCATATTGCCTGACGTCACCGCAAAATACAATCGTGGCGCTCCCAGCTTTTTAAAGTCCCGCAAATCGTCCTGCCAGTTGGGCTGTGGGATAATTGCAACGCGCAATCCGTCGGCTTCTAATATGCGGCCAATCACAGCTGCTCCAAATGACGGGTGGTCTACATAGGCATCACCAGTAATCAGGATGACATCCAACTCGTCCCAGCCACGCTGTTCAACTTCTTTTTTTGATGTGGGCAACCAATCAGTTACTTGATATTTTTCGTATAACAAATTCACACTAACGTTCTTTTTATTGGAGGTGCAAAGTTACCATGCTTTTATTGATTTAAAAGACTTTTAACTCTTTTTTAAATGCATTATTCATTAAAAAATGCCTGATTGCGTGTTTTCTATGACTAGTATTTATATTTTTAGTGCAACCTTAATTTCTGAAAATGGAAATTGTTAGACCGAAAGATATTCTGAAAGCCAATCCCTACATGGCTTACCTTGGCGGGGAGAACCTGGCTAAGTTTATTATGTACGTGCTTCGATTTAATAGATTGAATAAAGTTTATGAACAAATTGCTGATAAAGAGGGCATTCAATTTATTGGTGAGCTGATTAGAATCCTGGAGATCAAATGTGAATTCGATGAAAATGAACTGAAGAAAATTCCTCGGACTGGTCCGGTAATTATAGTCTCAAATCACCCGTTTGGCGGCTTGGATGCCATCCTTTTGATTAAAATTCTAAGCACAATTCGGCCGGATGTCAAGGTGATGGGAAACTTTTTGTTAAAACGCATTGAGCCGATCAGCGATTTTTTTCTTACTGCGAATCCGTTGGAAAGTTCGAAAGAATTTAATCCGGGAATTGGCAGGCTTAAAAATTCAATTCAATATTTAAATGACGGTGGTGCACTCTGTCTATTTCCTGCAGGCGAAGTCTCTGGTTATAATGAGTACAATAAAATTACGGATCATCAGTGGCAGTATTCGGTGTTGAAGTATATTAAATATTCCAAGGTGCCGGTTGTGCCCATTTATTTTGGTGGCCATAACAGTCGTTTCTTTCATTTTGCCGGTCGTATCCATCCCAATTTGCAGAACGGAAAGCTGCCATCTGAATTTTTTAACAAGAAAAGAAAGCAACTAAAAGTGCGGGTCGGTTCTGCAATTTCGGTAGCCGAGCAAGCCGGTTTTCCCGAAGTCTATCAATTTGGCCGGTACCTGCGAGCAAAAACCTACAGCCTGGGAACACAAATGGAAGTGAAGCGGTTTTTTAATTATTCATTGAAGCGACAGAAAAAGGTTGAACCAGTTGTGGAGGCCATACCTGCGGAGACTATTCGAAACGAAGTCGCTTCATTGTCATCCGACCGGCTGTTGTTTAAAGTGAAGAATTTCGTCGTATACTGCGCACCATCACGCGAGATTCCCAATGTTTTGAATGAGATTGGTCGACTGCGTGAAATTACGTTTCGCGAAGTAGGAGAGGGCACCAATCGAGGCATTGACCTGGATGAGTTCGATCTCTATTACAACCAGTTATTTATTTGGGATGATGAAAAACGACAATTGGTAGGAGCATACCGGATTGGCAAAGGAGCTGATATTTTGCACGATTATGGTGTTCGGGGTTTTTATATCCAGAGCCTGTTTAAAATGAACGAATCTTTTATGCCCGTTTTGACTCAGTCATTGGAGTTGGGCCGTTCGTTTGTTGTAAAAGAATATCAACGGCAGCCCATGTCGTTATTTCTATTGTGGAAGGGTATTTTATATTTTCTGTTGAAAAACCCGGACTACCGCTACCTGATTGGGCCGGTAAGTATCAGTGATAATTATTCAAAAACATCGAAGGAGTTGATTATCAAATTCATCATGTCGCATCATTTCGACTGGAAACATGCCCGGAACGTTCAACCACGAAAGTCATACAAATTTAAAAGTCAGGATCCGAATATGAATGTGATTATGGAAAATATGGATGACATTAATAAATTGGATCGTTTTATTGGCGATGTGGATGAGTTGAACAGCGGATTGCCTGTGTTGCTGAAGAAATATATCAAGCTGAATGCGAAAATTATTGGATTCAATGTTGACCCAAAATTTAATAATTGCCTGGATGGATTGATTTTATTGGACGTGTACGATGTGCCTAAGAATACCATCGAGTCACTTTCCAAAGAAGCCAATGATGGTTCTATTTTGAAACGGTTTTATTCAAACAGGGAATAGTTGACTTTTTGGGGAGGTACCACTTTTCAAAAATGTCATTCGATAGTCATTAAATGATCATTGTGTCATTCATCGTTGAAGTAACAGCTAATGACTAATATTGACAGGCGATGACTATTTCAACCCAAAAGGAGCCCGTTGAAAATTCATCTTTCAACGGGCTCCTTTTGGAATTAGGTAATCTCTTGTCTATTTGTTGGCTTCAGCCATTTCAATTTCGGTAGCAGCCATCAGGAATGGGCCGGTTCCTTTTCCATCGTTTGGTACGATTGGCTCAATGAAAGCATAATAATTGAAACTACCATCGCGTACTTTTTGGGAGTAGTCACCGCCCAATCCGGCACTTTTGCAAATGCGGGCGAGGTTTAAATTTCCGTTGTAGTCTTTGATGATCAGGTTTTTCAGCAAGCCGTCGTACCCTT
>DATFMO010000486.1:0-3663 GCA_035266925.1 Sunxiuqinia sp.
TCTATTCAGGGTAAAAAATACGAATTACCGCTCGAACGTAAAGCGCCAGGTGTAATTTATCGTCAGCCCGTAACCCAGCCATTGCAAACTGGTATTAAAGCGATTGATGCCATGATCCCCGTTGGACGTGGTCAGCGTGAGTTGATTATCGGCGACCGCCAAACCGGAAAAACGGCCGTTGCCATTGATACGATTATCAACCAGCGCGAAAATTTCGAAGCAGGAAATCCAGTCTATTGTATCTATGTCGCTGTTGGGCAAAAGGGGTCAACCGTTGCCAACATTGCAGCTACACTTGAAAAGTATGGGGCAATGGACTACACCGTTATTGTGTCGGCAACGGCATCCGATCCTGCGGCACTGCAGTTTTACGCACCGTATGCCGGTGCTGCTATTGGTGAATTCTTCCGGGATACAGGTCGCGATGCCTTGATTATTTTCGATGACCTTTCAAAACAGGCGGTATCATATCGTGAGGTTTCGCTGTTACTTCGTCGACCACCGGGCCGTGAAGCTTATCCGGGAGACGTTTTTTACCTGCACTCTCGCCTGTTGGAACGTGCCGCTAAAATTATTGAATCGGATGAAATTGCGTCACAAATGAACGACCTGCCCGAATGCTTGAAAGAAAAGGTGAAAGGCGGTGGTTCATTAACTGCACTGCCAATTATTGAGACACAAGCGAGTGACGTATCAGCATACATTCCAACCAATGTAATCTCAATTACGGACGGTCAGATCTTCCTCGAATCCAACCTGTTTAACTCGGGTGTTCGTCCGGCGATCAACGTAGGAATCTCAGTATCGCGTGTGGGTGGTAACGCCCAGGTGAAAGCGATGAAGAAAATTGCCGGTACCCTGAAGCTTGACCAAGCCCAGTTCCGCGAATTGGAAGCCTTTTCTAAATTCGGTTCTGACTTGGATGCAGCCACCATGCGTGTGCTCGACAAAGGACGTAAAAACGTGGAAATCCTTAAACAAGGTCAGTATAAGCCCGTGAAGGTCGAGCACCAGATTGCCATTATCTACTGTGGAACCAAAGAGCTGCTACGCGACGTACCAACCGACAAAGTGAGCGCTTTTGAAAAAGATTTCATCGAACTCTTGGAAATGCAGCATCGTCCAACATTGGATGAACTGCGGAAAGGAATTCTGAATGACGAGATCAGTGCAACCCTGGAAAAAGTAGCTGCTGAAGTTGCAGGACGATTTAAATAAGCAAGACTGAAATGAATGATTAGTCACAGTCGATCATTCAATTTATTCAATCATTCAATCATTCATATAGGATGGCCAGTTTAAAAGAAATACGAACACGAATCTCATCGGTAAAAACCACCCGGCAGGTAACCAGTGCGATGAAAATGGTATCGGCTGCCAAATTGAAAAAGGCGCAGGATGCTATTCTCCAAATTCGCCCTTATGCTGACGGGTTGCATTCCGTATTGAACTCAATCAGCTCCGGAATGGATGACCAGGATGATTCAGTGTACTGCAAACAGCGACAACCCAACAAGGTGCTCATCATCCTGATTAGTTCGAATCGGGGACTTTGCGGAGCTTTTAATACCAACATTGCCAAAACCGCTTTTGAATTGGCAATTAAAAAATACAATCGTCAGTTAAGCTTGGGCGATGTCCGGTTTATGGTGATTGGCAAGCAAGGTGAAAAATACCTGAAGTCGAAAAAGATGACCATTGATCGTGAAGCCAATGAAATTTTTGACCATTTGGATTACGATAGCGCTGCCAAACTAGCCGACGATGTTATGCGTGATTATGCCATTCAGAAATACGATCGTATTGAACTGGTTTACAATCAATTTAAAAATGCAGCCGTTCATTTTTGTTCCAGCGAACAATTTTTGCCGGTTGAAATGGAACCGGAAACAGATCATAAGAAAGCAAACCTCAATTACATTTTTGAGCCTTCGCTGGAGCGAGTTGTCGAAGACCTGATCCCAAGATCCTTGAAGATTCAGTTTTTCAAAGCGCTGCTGGATTCAAATGCAGCAGAACACGGAGCAAGGATGACGGCCATGCATAAAGCAACCGATAATGCAACTGATCTTATCAAAGATTTGACATTGACCTTCAACAAAGCCCGCCAGGCTGCCATTACCAACGAAATTTTAGAGGTTACCAACGGTGCCGAAGCCTTAAACGGGTAGAACAAAAAAACATTCCATATAGCGTTAAAAACGCAGGTGAAGAGCTCCTCAACGGGAGCTCTTTTTTATGTTCCAATGATTAAAATCTGTCATATCAAATACCGCTATTCAAATAAAAAAGACTAAAAAAAAGAGAGTCCCGTGTGGAACTCTCTTTTCGATATCGTATGTTCTGATTTTATTCAGTAAGACCGAAACGAATAAACTCAGTCACTGTTAAATCACCATCAGTCGATTTCAGGTAATCTTTTACAGTTTGCTTGTTGTCTTTTACAAATGCCTGATTCAACAAGGTGTTTTCTTTGAAGAATTTATTCAACGAACCTTGCGCAATTTTATCGAGCATTGCTTCTGGTTTGCCTTCCTGACGAAATTTCTCTTTGGCAATTTCCAGTTCTTTTTCAACAACTTCCTGAGGTACATTGTCTTTATCAACAGCAACAGGGTTCATGGCTGCAACTTGCATGGCCACGTCTTTCATCACCTGGGTGTCAACACCATCTTTATTAAAACCAACCAAAGTAGCCAGTTTATTTCCAGGGTGAATATATGGAATAACGCTTTCCGCGTCAACTTTTCCGTAGAAAGACAATTCAATTTTTTCGCCAATAACACCTGTTTGCTCAGTCACGTGAGCTTCAACAGTACGACCATCTACTTCCAATGCTTTCAAAGCATCCAAATCAGCTGGTTTATTAGCGATTGCTGTATCTAAGAATTTCTGAGTTGTTTTGATGAAATCTTCGTTTTTGGCAACAAAGTCAGTTTCACAGTTCAAAACTACAATTGCTCCAAACTTGTTATCGTCACTAACTCCGGCAAGAACAACGCCTTCTGAAGCCTCTCGGTCAGAACGTTTGCTTGCTACCAATTTACCTTTTTCACGAATAATTTGAACGGCAGCGTCAAAATCACCGTCGGATTCGGCTAGGGCTTTTTTACAGTCCATCATGCCGGCACCTGTTGCTTTACGCAACTTCATTACATCTGCAGCAGTAATTGCCATAATTGTATGTGTTTTTTATATTGTTAAAAGAGCAATTGTCTATTCTTCTTTTTTACTGGCATCTTTATCAGCCACTTCTTCAGAATCAGTATCAGCGCTTACTTCAACTTTAGCAGCTGATTTTTTAGATTTTGATTTTTTTGGCTTGTCGTTTTCCTGGCTTTCTTTCTCACGCTCTACTTTACGTTCGTTCAAGCCTTCGCCGACTGCATCGCACATCAGGCGAACAACCAAACGAATAGACTGAGAAGCGTCGTCGTTTGCAGGAATCACGAAGTCAATACCTTCAGGGTTTGAATTTGTATCAACCATCGCGAATACAGGAATACCCAATTTTTGAGCTTCCCGAACAGCGATTTTTTCTTTCATTACATCAACAACGAACAAGGCAGCTGGCAGACGGGTCAGGTCAGCAATACTACCCAGGATTTTCTCCAATTTGGCACGTTGACGTGTAATTTGCAACTTTTCGCGTTTTGACAAGTT
>DATFMO010000487.1:0-3271 GCA_035266925.1 Sunxiuqinia sp.
ACCTGCGTGGTGCCATGGGATTGGTTAGTGGAAACCTATACAACCCAGCCCTTCAATGGGAAACAACTTCAAAAACGAATCTTGGAATCGATGTGGGATTGTTTGATGACCGCGTTTCGTTGAGCGCAGATTACTTCCAGAATCAAACCACCAATTTATTGACTGTCATTCAACCGCTGTATGTCGCTGGTTACCCTAACTACCTCGACAATGTTGGTTCATTAAAAACCGACGGAGTAGATTTTCATTTGAACACCCGAATTATCAATAAAGGTGTAAAATGGGATATGGGAATCAACCTGATGCATTACAACACGGTTGTGAATGACTACTTCAACAACCAGGAAATTTTTGATGTGTTGGATGGACAAGTCATCGTTCAAAAGGGACAACCGCTGGGTCAATTCTATGGTTACAAAACAAAGGGCGTTTTTGCTTCGGATGAAGAAGCACAAGCCGCTAATTTGAGTGCTGAAATGCCAAATTCGGACTTGATTCCTTTCAAAGGTGGTGACGTCATTTTCGAGGATGTTAATAATGATCATGTCATTAACGCAAAAGACCGCCAGGTAATTGGCAATCCTGCTCCAAAACTTTACGGCAGTTTCTCAACCAGCGTCTCCTGGAATGGTCTGACGATGGATGCCACCATGGCCTTTAGCTATGGCAACGACATCTACAATTATTTGCGCCGCGATCTCGAATCAATGACCAGCCTCGAAAACCAATCGCAGGTGATCCTGAACCGTTGGCAAGTACAAGGTCAGCAAACCAATATTCCGAAAGCTGTCTATGGTGACCCACTGGGAAACTCAAGATTTTCGGATCGTTGGATTGAAGATGGTTCATACCTGAGATTAGAAAATGTTTCATTAACATACCGAATCCCATTGAAGAAACTCAAACAAACATTCGATGTATTCGTTGCGGGCCAGAACCTGGTGACCTTTACGAAATACCTCGGACTCGATCCTGAATTCAGTCTTGGTGATTCACCATTATTACGAGGAATAGATGTTGGCATGACACCACAACCAAAAGCGGTTTATGCCGGAATTAAAATCGGTATTTAATGCGGAATCATGAATTCAAAAAATTAAATGTGGAAATTATGAAAATCAAATACACCATAGCAACACGTTTCTTTCTTATCATCAGCCTGGTTGGTGCGTTATATTCCTGCTCTAACTTTCTTGATGTTCCGGCAGAGGAAGTGGTAGCAGCCAAAAACATGTACCGTGATAAAAACGATGCAGATGCAGCAGTAAAAGGTATTTACGGAAAGTTTATGACCTTGGCCGAACAGTATGTCGTGCTGAATGAATTGCGGGCTGACCTGATGGACGTCACTCCAAATGCTGATTACTACCTTCAGCAAATCAGTTCACACAATGTGAGTGCTGATAATCCTTATGCAGATCCAACTCCATTTTACGAATTGATTAATGAGTGTAACGACGCATTGGTCAATTTTACGAAAATGCACAATGAGCTGAAACTATTGACAGAACCTTACAATCAACGGTATTCAGATATTGGTACACTACGTTCATTCCTATATCTTGAGTTGGTGACCCAATATGGCAAAGTTCCGTATATAACCAAACCAATGGAATCAGTTGAAAGTATGAAAACACTCGAAGCCAGCGCTCCGATGTTGGACATACCGACCATGGTTGATACGCTAGTTAATTTTATGGAAGGACTGCCAACACTTGATCGTTACACAGATCCAGATATGCGAACAAGTATTGACGGGTATCCAATGGACGTCATGTTTATTGACAAAAAATTCTTCATGGGCGACCTGTACTTGTGGCAAAACAACTACCTGGCTGCAGCTTCAATGTATAAAAGCCTGATGGATATGGATATCAGCCGTGCGAATAGCTATGACTCCTACAAAATCCCAAGAACATTCGACCCCTACAACATCGATAAATACAACAGTGGCTATTACCGCTATTACTATTGGGATGTCAACAGTAAATTGAACCACTGGCCTTACATGTTCTCGACAAGGAATCAGGATGCTGATTTTTATACCGAATGGATATGGGTCATGGAATTTGATAAGGTATACAAGCCAACCAATCCGTTTTTCAAATTGTTCTCTAAGACACAAGGTGATTATATGTTGAAACCATCTGAATCAATCGTTGACTTATGGAACAGCCAAGTGCAACAAAATGGTTTCATGGGTGATTTTAGGGGAAATACCGGATCATACAAAACAGGGGATGATAATTCACAGCCAGAGATTACAAAATACACATCGGAGTTTGACCCACTGGATCCATTCAATAAACAAGGTAAGTTTATGTTGCAACGTGCTGCCTTGCTGCACCTTCGATACAGTGAAGCTGCCAACCGCGATGGAGAACACAAAATTGCCTATTACCTGATCAACCAGGGAATGAGCAGTTACAATCCAATTCCTGATGGAGTGACAGACGTTTCCATGTATCAACGGACATTGAAACCATTCCCATACGATTTTGATGCTCTTTCATCAGCCGTTTACCATCAACCGTCGATGTATCGCGGCCCATGGTACCGAAATGCTGGAATCCGGGGTCGTGTTTACCTGGGAAGTTTACCAATTCCTGAGGGAGCAGATTCTTTGCAAGCGATTGAACACATGCTGATTAATGAAGACGCCCGGGAAATGGCATTCGAAGGAAACCGTTGGGGGGATTTAGTACGTATAGCATTAAGGGAGAACGATCCATCAATTTTAGCTGACCGGGTTTATGAAAAACTAAAAAAAGATAATCACCCCGAAGCTGATGCTGTCAGACAAAAGCTGATGAACCCGGATAACTGGTTTTTACCGTTACCCGCAAAATAATTATTCACAATAAAAGAGGAAAATTAATATGATGAACCTTAAAATTAATTGATTATGAAAAAAGTCTACCTTTTTGGAAAAAGAAGTAAAAAGCTTAAGGCCTTGTCGATGACTTTGGCTCTAAGCTTTGTGAGCCTGTTTGCTGCAGCTCAAACAACGTTGATCTGGAACGGAAGCATCGATACTGATGCAACCAATCCGCTAAACTGGACCCCAAATGAAGCAATATTTGATAATATTCTTCAAGTGGACTCTGCTTATAAGTATACGAACAGTCCGGTACTCGCTTTGTCAGGAAACAACGCAATTAGCCAAATTAACCTGGCCAACTCTGCTGTATTTACAGTTGATAGTGCTGGTACGTTCCTTGACATTAATGGCAGCGGCTCAAATTATGCCCACGGAACTTTGGTATTAAAA
>DATFMO010000488.1:0-2129 GCA_035266925.1 Sunxiuqinia sp.
AAGCTATCAAAACAAATAACGATCATGAAGACGATAACTGGAATGCCGTTTGGGAAAGCAGCACCAGAATTACGAACCAAGGGTGGGTTGTTGAAATGCGAATCCCCTACTCTGCACTTCGATTTTCAGAAAAAGCGGACCATAACTGGGGGTTGAACATGTTTCGAAATATCCGGCGTTACAATTCGAACAATTCGTGGAATTTCATCGACAGGAAAGTAGCCGGATTTATCCACCAGGAAGGAGAACTAGTCGGTATTAAAAACATCAAACCGCCCGTCCGCCTGTCCTTGAGTCCATATGGGGCAACCTACCTCCAATATAGAAACGGAAAGCCGGATTTCATCTACAAAGCGGGGATGGACCTCAAATATGGAATTAGTGAAAGCTTTACGCTGGACATGATGTTGATCCCTGACTTTGGCCAAGTGCAGTCGGACAACAGACAATTGAACCTGTCACCTTACGAACTCTACTACGATGAAAAAAGGCAGTTTTTCACCGAGGGCACCGAGCTTTTCAACCGGGGTGAGATTTTCTATTCGCGACGAATTGGCGCCAAGCCCAAATTTGCAGGGACAGCTGAAGACGCATTAAAAGATCATGAAATTGTTGATTTCGATCCCAGTGAAACACAGCTGGTCAATGCGTCCAAGGTTTCAGGCCGAACAAAAGATGGTTGGGGGCTTGGTCTGTTGAATGCCATGTCACTACCATCCTATTCAACTCTGAAAGATACACTGACTGGTAAAAAACGGGATGTTCTTGTGCAGCCGTTTACCAACTACAACGTTTCAGTAATCGATAAAACACTGAAAAACAACTCGTACATCAGCCTGATCAATTCAAATATCACCATGGTTGACAATCCATTTTCAGCCAATGTAACCGCTACTGAATTTCAAATCAGGGATAAAGCCAAAACCATTGCCATTTCAGGGAAAGGAGGTTTTAGCTATCGGGGCGAAACCAACAAAGAAACCGGCTACCTGGCCCAGTTAGGTTTTGAAAAGAATAGTGGCAACCTGCATTTTTCAACCACACAGAAAATCATCTCTGACACCTACAATCCCAACGATTTAGGCTACCTGCGACGCAACAATGAAGTCTCCAACGACAGTTATATCTATTACCAAATTATTGAACCTTTCTGGATTTTAAGGGAATGGAACATCGACATTTGGAATGACTACATGCGGATGTACGAACCCAATGATAAAATTGGCAGCGAAACCGGCATTGAAACGTACGCTCAGTTCAAAAATAATTACAGTATCTACCTGAACGCCGGATATGGATCTGACAAACACGACTACGATGAAACCCGCGTTGAAGGCTGGTATTACTTTCAACCACACTATTTCTGGTGGAACTTCAACCTGAATTCGGACAGCCGAAAACGAGTGAATTATTACTTGCATTATGGTCGAGGGAGGCATTCACATACTGATCATTATAGCTATTGGGGAGATGGCAGCCTGAATGTGAGATTTGGTCAACGCCTGCAGTGTCATTATGGTTTCAGCTTCAACAATGAGTACAATGATCCTTCTTTCGTGGACAAATCAGAAGATGAAGATTCCATCTTTTTTGCCAATCGCGATGCCACCTATTTTGAAAATGTGCTGGAACTTGCCTATGGATTTAGCAACAAAGCGTCGCTTCGGGTGCGTGGTCGCCATTATTGGTCGGGCGCTGACAACAAAAACGCCTTTTTGCTACAGCACGATGGCTCATTGAAACCAACATCCAGCTACACGCCAGAAGATCAAAATTACAATGCTTTCAATATTGATTTAATTTTTCGCTGGATTTTTGCACCTGGATCTGAACTTTCACTGGCGTGGAAGAATTCAATTTATGACAACCAGGATCAAGTAACACATAATTATTGGCACAACCTGAAAAATACGTGGAACTCCGGTCAGACCAATAGTTTTTCACTTAAGATTTTGTATTATATCGATTATAATAATTTGTTGGGAAAAAAATAGTCTGTTAGCAGGTGACGTGAAACAAGCCAATGGTATTTCCATTGTGATGATTCCATATGTTGATGGAGACAGGTGTCGGGTTCAGTTGAACGTTGCATCCCTTTCGATCTAAAAACGTTTTAGCCTCGTCTGACA
>DATFMO010000489.1:0-3129 GCA_035266925.1 Sunxiuqinia sp.
TTTTGTCGCCTCCACATGGTTGGGAGCAGTCTTTTATCGCTCACCTGATAAAATCAAATTTAGGTGATAGAATAATACAAGCAAATAATTTTCAGTGTTTTAAATGAACTTCGTTTTCACTGTCGATATCAACATTTGTTGAAAACCCGTGAATGCCTCATGTTTATTCGTGTTTGCTAGTATGTTGAAGACTAGGTTTTTATCGTTATTAACATGAATTCGGATGTGGAAATCCAGGTAATTAACAGTTTTTTTTAGTAATCAATTTAAAATTAGGTTATTACTGACCGACAAAATACAATGATTTTGTTCGGGAAAAATGCTTGAACCAAAAAAAATGTCCTCGATTTCGAGGACATTTTTATAATTTATTTTGAGAATCAATTAGCAACCACCTTTTTCATCACCAGCTTGTTCGTGATACCATTTCAATGGGAATGACGAAGGACGCTCGATTGGAAGTCCATACAGACGATCCATAACGAGACTAGCCAACACACCCAATGAACGGGATACACCGAACAGCACTGTGTAGAAAGAATGTTCTTTAATGCCATAGTGGTACAACAATGAACCAGAATAAGCATCAACATTTGGCCAGGGGTTTTTCACTTTGCCGGTAGCTTCCAAAATAGGAGGAACAACACGGTAAAGTGCATTGACGATGTTGATCAACTTATCTTCTTTCACGTATTTGTTGGCAAATTCTTGCTGTGCTGTGAAGCGAGGATCTGTTTGACGAAGTACAGCATGTCCATAGCCAGGGATTACACGGCCTTCAGATAGCGTTTTTTTAGCATAGGTTACGATATCTTCTTCTGTTGGTTCTTCTGTATCCAATTCCTGAATCATATCAAAAATCCAGTTGATCACTTCCTGATTCGCATAACCGTGCAATGGTCCCGCTAGTCCAAGCATACCAGCTGAATAGGCGTAATATGGGTTACTCAATGCAGAACCTACAAGATGAGTGGCATGTGCCGAAACGTTTCCACCTTCATGGTCGGCGTGGATCACCATGTATAAGCGAAGCAAACGTTTTACTTCTTCAGTATCATGGCCCATCATGTGTGCCAGGTTGCCAGCCCAGTCCAGACGTGGGTCTGGTTCAATATGTTCGTCATTGAAGAAATTACGACGATAAATGTAGGCCGCGATTCTTGGTAAACGTGCAATCAGGTTCATCACATCTTCATAAGTGGTATCCCAATAATGTTTTTTATGAACCCCGGCACGGTAAGCTTTTTGGAAAATGGAATCAGTTGCCATGCTTAAGATGGCAGCACTGAATTGTGTCATCGGGCGTGATGTTTTCGGCAACGAATCAATCACATCAAAAACGTGTTGTGGCACATATGCACGAGTTGCCCAGTCTTTACTGATGTTCAAAACATCATCACGTTCTGGAATTTCACCGACTAACATCAAATAAAAGAGACCCTCCGGAAGTGGTTCACCATCGGGAACTAATCTTGGTAATTTTTCCTTGAGTTCAGGGATTGAATAACCACGAAACCGGATTCCCGTAGTAGGGTCAAGCTTTGAAGTGTCAGTAATCAAGCTAGGCACACCTTTCATTCCCGTCATCACCTGACCAATAGTCACATTGGCGATAACTTTATCGCTGTGATCCTTCTTTAGCCTTTGGTATTCAACGATGCACTTGCTGGCCTTCTCATAAAATCTATTCTTAATGTATTCCATTTTTATAAAAATATTTTAGAATTATTTTTTCACATAAGTTAATGAATATTTCTGATTATTTCATCAGCATATTCTGTAGTTGATAGTAAGGTGGAACTTTCCATCATTGCATGCAGGTCTGAAGTGACCCGACGTTTTGCAAAAGTATGTTCCATGGCATCGAACACATGTTCGGCAGCCTCGTCCCATCCCAAATATTCAAGCATCATTACTCCGGAAAGAATTAATGAACTTGGATTGGCTTTGCCTGATCCGGCAATAGTGGGTGCTGTACCATGTGTTGCTTCGAAAATGGCATACCCACTTTGATAATTAATGTTAGCTCCAGGTGAGATACCAATACCACCAACCATCGCAGCCAATTGATCCGAAACATAATCACCGTTAAGGTTCATGGTTGCGATAACCGAATAATCGTAAGGATGTAACAAGCTGTTTTGCAGAAATGCATCAGTAATCACATCTTTCACAATGACTTTGCCTGATTTTTTGGCTTCTTCCAATGCTTTTTGTGCATCGAGCTGGCCCTTCTCTTTTTCAATTTTTTGGTACTCACGCCATGTAAATACCTGAGCGCTGAATTCATTTTCAGCCAAATCGTATCCCCAGTTTTTGAAAGCACCTTCTGTGAATTTCATGATGTTTCCTTTGTGTACCAATGTCACAGATGGTAGGTCGCGATCAATCGCATATTGAATAGCTGCACGAATGAGTCGTTCTGAACCTTCTTTGGAAACTGGCTTTACACCAAATGAAGACGTTTCCGGGAAACGAATTTGATTCACACCCATTTCGTTGATCAGGAAGTCACGAAATTTTTCGGCTTTTCCATCTCCGGTCATGAATTCAATTCCTGCATAAATATCTTCCGTGTTTTCACGGAAAATATGCATATCAACCATCGACGGGTACCGGATGGGTGAGGGGACACCTTTGAACCAGCGTACCGGACGAAGGCATACAAAAAGGTCAAGTGATTGGCGTAGTGCAACGTTTAGTGAGCGAATTCCACCTCCGACAGGAGTTTCAAGAGGTCCTTTGATACCCACGTGGTATTCTTTAAATGCCTCCAATGATTCATCTGGCAAGTAGCTTCCTGTTTGGTCAAATGCCTTTTTACCGGCTAATACTTCTTTCCAGACTAATTTTCTTTCTGATCCGTAAGCTTTTTCAACAGCGGCTTCCAATACACGTTGCGAAGGCCCCGTAATATCTTTGCCAATTCCATCTCCTTCAATGTATGGTATTATTGGTTTGTTTGGAACCTGAATATGTCCATCTTTAAATTGAATCTTTTCTCCCATCCTTAATTTGCTGTTATTTTACTTTTCAGATTTTCGTCCAGTGCGTTTAAAAACTCCTGTGTCGTTAAATAATGTTTTTGTTTCAATTCACTTCCATGAATAATCAATGCCAGGTCTTTGG
>DATFMO010000490.1:0-2681 GCA_035266925.1 Sunxiuqinia sp.
ATGGAGGACAATTGTTTTCGATGTTTTCCATCGACTTCAATGTGTTCTCCTATTCCAAACGTTAAATAATCTCAATTTAGAAATCCAACAGACACAAAATTCTGAATTAGGTATTATTTTTGCCTTCGTTTTTTAACCATCCATAAAAAGAAGGTCAAAAGGTCAACCCTCTCTTTGCTGGATTGTTACTAACCAATGAAAATAAGGAGTTGAGCCATGTTGATTTTAGTAGGAATTATCGTTGCCATGTTTCTCTTGCTGATCCTTGGAACCTGGGTTTCAAACCAGTTTGATAAGAATAATGCAAGTGTTACCATTGAAGAAAAATCACCGGAAGTTGCCCTGGATTGTTGCGGGGCACACGAAATTTGCGATTTTGAGGAAATGGTTAAAAACCCGGATCAGATCGTTTATTTTGAAGATGAAGAACTGGACCGATTCAAGGGAATTGCGCAAGACCAATACCAGGATGACCAGATCGATGAGTTTCGCGATGTACTATATACCTTGAATGCTGAAGAAATCCGCAAATGGATGTTGAGCATCCAGCGCCGCAAAATTGAATTGCCTTCGGTTTTAAAGCAGGAAGCTATTCAGTTGTTGGCTGAGGCTTGATACACTTACTTGTCTTTGTCAATTATTTCCATGGTCATTCTTCACCCACAACTGGCAGAAAACAATGGGAAACTGTTGAATACAGTAGAAAACAATTGTTTTTCATCGTCTCCAATCGCCTTCAACTGTTTTCAGCAAAAAATATTGGTAGCACCTTCAAAATTAACTACTTTTCAAAAAACAAATCTTCCTTGATTTTCTTAATCCGATCGAGCGCGTAGTCGGCATTCCGGGCCTGATCACCGGCTTCCTTCAAATACATTTTGTAGTAGTTCAACGCCAGTGTTTTATTGAAATTGTATTCCTCGTAGGTCGTCGCAATCTGAAACAACAATTCCACTTTCATCGGATCCAATTCCATGGCTTTTTTATAGGCATCGATCGATTCCTTATATTTTCGTTCCAAGCCATAAACCTGCCCCAGGTGATGGTAAATTTCGGCTAAATAGCTGGGAGTCGCCGATTCGATGGCCAACAGCAAATAGCCCTCACTTTCAGGAAACAGTTTCAATTTTTTATAACAGGCTCCCAGGTAAAAATTGACGATCGGATCGTTGAGATTCATTTGGTAGCATTTTTGCAATATGGCCAACGCATCCTTCTCATAATCGGTAAAATACAAGCAAATGGCGTAGTTCTTCAAAACGTCAAAAATGGAATCATTATCGGCCAAATATTGTTCGTAAGGATGTTGTGCCCTACCATAATCTTTAAACAGAAAATAAGTGTCCCCCAATTTTAAGGTTAAAGCGGGCTGCCGCGGAAATACCTTCAGTCCTTGATACAACGCCCATTCTGCCTTCATCTCAAAATTTTCCCTTTCCGTTTTCGATCCCATGCCTAACTTGCCATAGATGGTCGCCAGGTTCAGGTACGAATTTAAGTCGCGCGAATGATCATGCACCATTTGCTCATATAATATAGCAGCCAGCCCAAGCTTGCCATTTTTATAGGCAGCATAGGCATAATAGCGATTGTAATAGCTATTAGTCGAATCCTGTTGATAGATTTTCTGGTACCAATCGAAGGCATCATGGTAAGCTTTGAGCTCAAGGTACGTATGAGCCAATTTCCCCTGCAATACCAGGTTTTTGGGAGCCAACTGAACCGCCTGCTTCAAACAAGCAATGGCATCCATATAATTACCAAGGCTCGAGTTGGCATCGGCCAGTTCTTCCAAATAGGTGGTTTCCGTGGTATTCATCCGGCAAGCATTTCCAAGCGCCTTGATAGCTCCGACGAAATCCATCATCTTTTCCAGTACTACGCCCTTCTTAAAATAGAGTGCTGCAGATGGTTGATGACTAATTTGATTATCCAGTTGGGTTAAAGCTTCCTGGTAATGACGATTTAAAATCAACTGGTCAATTTGCTGTGAATGCGCAAAAAGCGGCAGCAACAGCAAAAGGGATAAAATGAGTTTTAGGTTCATGGCTTGGGGTTTTAAGCGAATGGTCGTTTACGATTCATAAAATAAAACGAAAACGACCTAAAAATTATTGTAAAATAAAACTTATTGGTATCGTATAAGAAACGGCAACATTCTTGCCATCCATTTTCCCGGGTGTCCAGCGTGGCATTTGGCTCACCACTTTCAACGCTTCAACATCCAAAGTGGGGTCCACTCCCCGAGCAAGCTTGATTCGTCCAACAGAACCATCTTTTTCCACTACAAAACCAACAAATACTTTTCCTTGGATGCCTTGCTCCTGAGCATCAAGAGGATACCTGACTGTTTCTCGTATAAATTTTCGCAAGCCTGCGAAACCTCCTGGATAGACTGGCATTTCACTAACGTTTTCGTAAGCAGGGTCATTGGCGACCTTAGTTTTGCCAGTAAAACTGACATGAGCAGAACCGCTGCTATTCGCCGTAGAATCTGCCGCGACTGATTTAAGTTTGACATCAATCACTCCGTTTTTCGCATTTTGTCCATATTTCTGGTTCATATCCTGATCATTGGCATCAAACACATGGATCGATTCAATAGTTTGGGGATCCAACTTTAAGAGAGTTTCTTGGGTTGAAAACTGACCATTGATCAGAACCAATTGGCTGTCTACCCG
>DATFMO010000491.1:0-4083 GCA_035266925.1 Sunxiuqinia sp.
AAAGCTGGCCTGGAGCCGGGAAAATGAAGGTACGACCGACCAGTATTTCACCTACCGGGTGGATGTTTCCGGGATTACCAACCAAAAGAAAAGTGGCCGCTGTTGGCTGTTCACCTCCTTAAATGTGTTCCGGCCAATGGCGATGAAAAAGTATAACGTCAGTTCATTTGAATTCTCAGAAAACTACCTGTATTTCTGGGACTTGTTTGAAAAAGCCAACTTATTTCTCAATAATATGATTGCAACGTCTGATCGCAGTACCGATGATGAAAAGGTGCGCTGGTATTTTCGCTCGCCAGTTGATGATGGGGGGCAGTGGATCAACTTTGTGAATCTGGCCAATAAATACGGCATGGTGCCTCGCGAGGCGATGGAAGAAACTTATTCGAGCGACAATACACGTTGGATGACCCGTTTGATCAATCGTAAACTCAGGGAACAGGGTTTGAAGATCCGGGAGATGAAAAATTCAGGTGCCAGTGATGCGGACCTTGAAGCAGAAAAAGTTGCCATGTTATCGGTTATTTACAGGATGCTCGCGCTTAATTTGGGCGAACCGCCTGCATCATTTGACTATCGATACAAAGACAAGGATGGGAAGGTTTCTGTAGCCAACAATTACACACCAAAATCGTTCATGAATGAAGTGCTGGGCGATATTCAATTGGAAGATTATGTGATGCTGATGAACGATCCATCACGCCCTTTTTGGAAACACTACGAAATTGAAAACTATCGTAATGTGGCAGAGGGACAGAACTGGCACTACGTGAACTTGCCCAATGATGTGATCAAATCGTTCTGTATTGAGTCGATTAAAAACAATGAAGCTATGTACGCATCCTGTGATGTGGGTAAACAGCTGAGGCGTGATTTTGGTGTGCTCGATGTGGACAACTATAATTTTGAAGCTGTTTACGATGTGCCGTTCAACATGGATAAAAAGCAACGGATTCAATCCCACGATAGTGGCTCAACACATGGCATGGCGTTGATTGCTGTTGAGGTGGATAAAAACGAAAAGCCCGTCAAGTGGCAATTTGAGAACAGCTGGGGCGAATCGGCCGGCGAGCATGGCTACCTGACCTTTACCGATGCCTGGTTCAATGAATACATGTTCCGGATTGTGGTCAACAAAAAGTTCGTCAGTCAAAAAGTACTCGATATTTATCAGCAGAAACCACAGATGCTCCCGCCATGGGATCCGATGTTTTAAGCTAAAATGAAACAGGCAGCTTGTACGAAACGAGCTGCCTGTTTGTTGTTTATAGTTGAAATGAGAAGCTAATTTTCAAAAGGTTCTGGGCCAAACACAGGTCCATTGCGGAACCCAATCAGCCAATTGGTGATGGTGTCTGCTGCTGCGCTCGTGTTTTTCTGGTAAAAATCGCCGCGAATTTGAAGTACGTATTTCGTTAGCTTTTGGTCACCTTCATTGCCAATATAAATACAATAGGTATCTTCACCTGCATCAGCCATCACAGATTTCTGTTCAGTTAAATCACCATTTTTTGCCTTGTAAACAAGGTTCAGCATTCGCTGGAGTTCAGTACCTGAAATTTGTGTCAGCCGGACTTGTGTCTGCTCCAGGTTATTGTTGAAATCCTCACGACTGATTTGATCCTTTTCAGGGAAAGTCCAGTTTTCAGGTTTGTTGTAGTCGTAAATGTTCCCTTGCTGATCGATGATAAATCCCCGATGCTGTGGACCCCACGCGTGGTTTTGGTATTCAAATTGGAAATAAATGGTTTGATTTTGTGGTGGTTCGAAGCCATTGTCATGGACGCAAGACGAAATTGAAAAAATGGCAATCAATAATATAAGGAGTTTAATTTTATTCATAAGAATAAGTTATTTGTTTGTGAAAGTAGTCGTCATTGTATTCCCTGGCTTGAAATATGATTTGAACGGGACTTTCAAGTTCATCCTGTAACGGGCTGATATCATATTTCAATGTTTGTGTAATCCATGCCTCGCAAAGGTCTCCTTTTGAATTATGCCTGATTTCGAATGTGGGTGGTGGCAATGGCGGAGTTCCACACCACGGCATTAGACGGGCCAAATCAATGATATGATCTTCACAGCCACCACTGTAACTTAAGTTTATGATCAAAGTGTCTTTTTCTATATGAACTTCATTGATCTTGACCGGGTCATTCTGCAAACTATCGTAGTTAGATGCATTCAATATCACGTAATCAGTTGGTGCATTGCCAAACTGACTACTATTACTGATTGGAACTTTTTCTTCACAACCAACTAAAATCAAGATCACTGCTATTGTGAATAGTTTATTCATCCAGCAAAGGGTTGTTAACTTTTCCTATAAATAACAGGGCGTTGGTATCTTTTTCGCGAATAGCAAAAATAAAGGGGTGATCCACATTGAATATGGAATTGGGCTCAACCGAAGTCACATCAAAAGTAATTCCTGTGACGGCAGCGGCTTCGGTTCCTTCCTCATCTACCTTGATGTAGCTTTTGTGTTTCACTTCAGAAATGTATAAATCCTGTTGATCGGAAATTCCTGAAAAATCAGACTTTGCAGCATTAAAAGCATCTAGCATGCCAAGGGCCTTCAGGTTGTCAACCAAGCTGTTTTCATAAGTAAATTCAAACTTGGGCAGGAAAACAACAGTTTCCAGTTCATGCAATTGACTCAGCCAGTGGGTCAGATTAGTCGGATTCAGTGCGGCAATAACATCATCCGTTGTATATTTTTCGTTTGGGAGCATAATCAACATGCTGAATTTTCCACTTCCATAGGGCAATTCCAAGGCAGTGAATTTTTCGGTGTTTAGGAATTGAAATTTAGTTTTCCCCAGTTCCATCATCGGAACCTGAACGTCGCCATCACTGGCGGTATGGAATGTTCGGGTTTTGGTATTTTTCTTTTCAAACTGGTAGGTCCATTCCCCTTTAAAATAAATGGCATTGATCAGGTACATCACATCGTAGGGAGAAACCTTGTCGATGATGCTATGGATTTTATTGTTTGTGTTGGAGCGCACCCAGCCGTTGACATGGTTCAACGTTGCATTGGTATTTGAAAAGTTTAATGCTTCAACTTCAGCATTGTAATACGTTTGATTGGTAGTAATAAAATCAGGTTTAATGCTGAAACTCTGGTTGTAGAAAATAGCATTGGCAATGGACAATTGCACTTTGGGATCGTGACTGGATAAAGCTTTCACCAAACCCTGGTAGGTTTGATTGATTTGGTCGGCCGACATGCCTGCTTTATGGAGCATTTCTTCCATTTGAGTTTTGGTGTCACCTTCAGCACCATTGTAAGCCATAGCTAAAGCCAGCGAAATGCTCATCGGCGAAATCATGAGGTTTTTACCTTCTTCCAGTTCTGCATTGACCTGCTTGACCATTTCCAAGCCAAACTGATTATCAGCCGCTACCAGCTGGTCTGATTTTAAGTCCATCGGAATTTCTGTCCCACCGCCATCAATCTGGTTATCATTTTTCGAGCATGAATTCAGTGTACAAACTGAAAAAAGTAAACTAAAAACAGGAGCCATCGTTTCATTGTTTCTCGGTTTTGATTGTGTTCCTACTTCATTAGACTGGTTCCCTTTCAAAATGGTTGCGTCGGTATTCAGCATTCTTCTGAAAAAACTTTTTACCGGCACGCAACCTTTCGTTCGTTTTCTCCATCTGCCAATTGAAATCACCCGTTTTGCCTGTTTTTTAGGCTGAAGTAGCGATAAAAATTAATAGATATCGAAAGGTTTCTGTTAATTTTGATCTTAACCAATTGAAGTAGATTTTGAAAGATCTTAGGCAACTCATTATCGATAGTGCAGCAGGAAAAGCAAAGGCGCAGGCTAAGCTTTATCAGTACCTTGCGCCCAAAATGTTCGGGGTTTGCCTGCGTTATTCGAAAGATCAAACAGAAGCCGAAGATAATTTACAGGAGGGTTTTTTGAAGGTCTTTGAAAAGATTGATTCGTTTAGGCATGAAGGGTCCTTTGAGGGTTGGGTGCGCCGCATTATGGTGAACGTTGCGTTGGAAAAGTATCGCCGAAATAACCTGATGCACCCGGTTGAAGACATGACCATTTTTGATGGACC
>DATFMO010000492.1:0-4148 GCA_035266925.1 Sunxiuqinia sp.
ATTGAAAACCGCACAGAAATTGACGAAGTCATCCGAGCCTGCAAAACCTGCTATGTGGCGATGACGGATGGTGACACGCCATACGTGCTTCCGATGAATTTTGCGCTGGAAGGCGATGTGGTTATGCTTCATTCGGCCCAATCAGGTCGGATGTGGGAAACACTGAAAAAGAATCCTAACGTATGCATCAACTGGACACTGGGTGAGGAACTGGCCTGGCAAGATGTTCGTGTTGGTTGCAGCTACCGTGTCAAATCAAAATCGGTCCTTGTAGAAGGTGACGTTGAATTCATTGACGATTACGATGAAAAGTACCGTCTGTCCAAGGTGCTGATGAGACAATACAGTGACCGGGAATTTAAATTTAACGCACCGGCTATTCGGAATGTTGGCATTCTGAAAGTGCATATCAAATCCATCACCGGTAAAGTTTTTGGCGCCAAAGCTGTCACGGCATGGAACCAAAATGAGGATTAATCATTTTTTATTGGCCAGATCAATGGTTCTTTTTACTTTTAAAGCGGATTGACTTTAAATCATTTTACACCTTGCATCCATGATATTTGTAACCGGAGGAACAGGACTATTAGGCTCACACCTTTTGTACGACTTACTTAGCAGCGGGAAACAGGTTCGTGCGATGAAACGTTCTACCAGTAACCTGAAATGGGTGCGAAAAGTTTTTTCCTACTACACGGATCAACCCGACGAACTTTTCTCAAAAATTGAATGGGTGGAAGGCGATATTCTCGACTATCACAGCCTGGAAAATCTACTGGAAGGCGTCACTGAAATTTATCACTCTGCAGCCATTGTTTCGTTCCACGCGAGCGATCGCGACAGCATGCTCAACAGCAACGTCAAAGGAACGGCCAACCTAATCAACGCTGCACTGCACAACCAGGTGAAAAAGTTTTGCCATGTCAGCTCCATCGCCGCGCTGGGAAAGACACACGATGGCAGCGAGATCAATGAAGAGACCTACTGGACACCTTCCAAGCGAAAGTCAGGCTACAGCCTCAGTAAGTTTTTTTCTGAAATGGAAGTTTGGCGTGGCATCGAAGAAGGATTGGAAGCGGTCATCGTCAATCCGTCCATTATTTTGGGGCCCGGCAACTGGGACATTGGCAGTCCCAAACTGTTCCAGGCCATTGGCAAAGGCTTGAAATATTACACCAAGGGTGAAACCGGTTTTGTCGATGTTCGGGATGTGACCCAAGCCATGATCCTATTGATGGATGAGTCGAATTTTGAAAACACAAAAAATCAACGTTTTATTTTGAATGCCGGCAACCTGATCTACCAGGATTTTTTCAACAAAATTGCCGATGCACTGCAAAAGCCCCGCCCCAAAACCTTTGCATCCGACTTGATTCTGCAAATGGCATGGCGGGCGGCTCGATTGGCCAGTTTCTTTTCAGGTAAACGGCCAACCATCACTCGTGAAGCTATTTCGAATTCCAATAAAGTTAATCGCTTCAATGGTGAGAAAATCAAGACAACAGTTGATTTTCAATATCGAGATCTTGATGAGACAATCTCAGATATCGCCATTCTATTTCAAAAAGATTTCAGCTAATTTTTTGTCCTTTGGCCGGATCGGCCATCCTTTTCCAATCGATGAAAAGGATACAAAATCTTGTCCAATTGAAGCTATCCTCCCGCCTCCTCTCAATTTCCGGCATGCACACATCCCCTTTTTGTGCGCCCATCGCTTCGTCGCGCCAACACCGGCCCGCCATTTGGACTTGCCCACGCGTTCCAATACATAACATCGCGACAGAACATAATGAAAGGGATTTTCAGGAACAGTCAGCCTCAATCAAAAATCTTCCCGGAAAACCAGTTTTCAGCTATTTTGGTTGACCTGGATATAACCCGAGGAAGTGAGGAAAAACAAGATCGACTGTCGAGATCTTGATGAGACAATCTCGGATACCGCCTTTCTTTTCCAAAAAGATTTCAGCTAAAAAAAGCGAGAATCCATCAGAATTCCCGCTTTTCAATTTATTAAATTGAAATTTCTATTTTTCCAATTCTTTCCAAACCAAGGCACTCGATCCCAAAATAGCGGCATCGCCTGGTTTTAAATGCGATGGTAAAATTTTGATTTTATCTTTGAAAATGGGCAACAAATGAGCTTCCATACTTTCTTTAGTTGGTTTGAAAATGTAGTCGCCCGCAGCTGTCGGACCTCCAAACAGGAAAATCGCTTCCGGACTCAGGTGATGAACGGTATCCGCCAATCCTTGTCCTAGCCATTCCCCGGTTTTTTCAAACACTTCCAAGGCCACTTTGTCACCTTTTTCAGCAGCATCATAAATCATGCGCGAATCCAGCTCTTTAAATGATTTACCGGCCAAAAGACTGTCACTTGCATTGTCGCGCGCCATAATCTCAAAGGCTGTCCGTTTCATTCCCGGAGCCGAACAATAGGCCTCCAAATGCCCTTTCGCCCCACATCCACACAAACGTCCGTTTGGTACAAGCGTGGTATGACCACATTCTCCGGCAAATCCATCATGACCGTACACCAAATCACCATTGACAACCAATCCGCTGCCAACTCCTGTTCCCAGGGTGAACATGACGAAGTTTTTCACTCCCTTGGCTCCACCGTAGATCATTTCACCAATGGCTGCTGCATTGGCATCGTTGGTCAAAGCGATTTCGGATATTTCAGGATGAAAATTCTTTTTCAACAATTCTACAAAAGGAACGATGCCTTTAAATGACAAGTTGGGCGCGTATTCAATTGTTCCGTTGTAATAGTTACCATTCGGAGCACCAATTCCAATTCCCAGAACTTCCAGGTCTTCATTGACCAGCTTGACAGATTTTATCAGCTCCTTGATTGCACTTGTGAGTTCGTTGATGTATTTGGTAATATCTCCATGTGAAGGTGTTGAAATAGAGTCTTTCACCATGACATGACCAACACTGTCTACCACGCCAATAGCTGTATTTGTTCCACCTATATCAACTCCTATTGCTACTTTTTTCATGCTAAAAATTTTTTCAAGTTATTTAATATCAGAATTTGGAACACGCACAAAAAGAACCATTTGTGATTTTCCACTTCCTAAATTTAACCATGAAGCTTCAGTGTTCCAAGTTCCGGGTATTTTATTTAGCTTTTTTAACTTCTTCGAATCGTACTTCCTTTCACGGCATAGAAGAATATATAAAAATATCCAATTGCCGGTACAATAAAGGCAAATGTATAACCGAAATTATCGGCAACACTTCCCATTAGCGGTGGAATAATAGCTCCACCAATGATCAGTGAATTAATCACGCCGGAAGCACCACTCAAGTGTGCGTTGTCCAAATCTTTCACGGCCAATGAGAAGATATTCGGAAACATGATAGAGTTAAACAAACCGATTGAAATAACAGTCCACAAAGCAACAGATCCGGTTGTGAAAGTAGTCGTTAAATCAAGCAAGGCTGCAACCAAGGTAAAAATTGCCAATGTTCTTGCTGCCTTTCCGCGGCCAACCTGCATGATGAAAAAATTGACCAGCGCGATGATTGCAAAAGTCAAACCAATGGTCCAGTTCCATTCCGTAACAAACGAACCGGCAACGAAGGCTAACAGTAGGACCGGTAATGCGTAAGTAATTTTCTTTGAACGACTCATATCCGAAAACATGAATGAACCGAAGAAACGCCCGATCATGGCACCACCCCAGTATATCGCAGCATAGGTAGACGCCAATTCCGGAGTCATGTTCAAACTGTTTTTCAGGTAGTTGATGATCAAGCCGGCATTACCAACCTCACAACCAACATACGCAAAAATAGCGATGGAGCCCAACACTACGTGCGGGTAATTCCAAATACTTTTCTTTTCACCTTCTTCAACTTTAATGGCCGGCAACTTAATGGAGAAAATTGCTACAGCCACCGCGATTACAATGACTCCCATGGCAATAAATGGTAAAGGTACCCGGCCCGCTGCAACAGCTGCATCTCTTGGAAACTCGAGCCCTTTAAAGATCGCAACTGAAATTAACCAAGGTGCAATCATGGTCGCGATTGAGTTCAAGGCCTGGGTCAAGTTCAATCGGCTCGAAGCAGTTTCTGGCGCACCAATCGCAGTGACATAAGGATTAGCAGCAACCTGCAAAAAAACGACCCCGGTA
>DATFMO010000493.1:0-4897 GCA_035266925.1 Sunxiuqinia sp.
CAACACAATGGGGAAGGCAATTTTGACAGCTTTCAGGTTTTTGATCTTGTGTTTGGGAGGATACAACTTATCCATTTCCTTCATGTTGATCTTCAGTTCTTTTTCGGTGCAAAGAATTCGAGTTACCAAAGGAACAATCACTGGAACCAACGCCATGTATGAATAGGCAGCAATAGCGATTGGGCCAAGCAAATGCGGCGCCAAGAGGATCGTTGTGTAAATGGCTGTTGGTCCGTCGGCACCACCAATGATACCGAGTGATGCAGCTTCTTTTGGTGTAAATCCAATCAGGATTGCAGAAAGCAAGACGGTAAAAATACCAATCTGAGCTGCTGCTCCGAAGAATGACAGCCTGAGGTTTCGCAACATCGGTCCAAAATCAGTCAATGCACCAACACCCATGAAAATTATGGGCGGCAAGAAGCCTGTTTTTATCAGTGAATAATACAGGAAGTTCATGATCCCGTAATCATGAGCAATCTCAAACAGGTTCTTAAAATGATGTTCATCAATCTGAATATTCTCAGCAGGCACAACACCCATTGTTCCTTTGGGTAAATTGGCCAAAATCAAGCCAAAAGCAATCGGAACAAGCAGCAAGGGCTCGTATTTCTTTTTAATTCCAAGATACAAGAGGATTCCACCAATAACCAACATCAACAGTGTTCCCGGTCCATCAATGATGTTCTGCAGTGCAGTCATCTGATAGAGTTTCTCGATAATAGACATATATTGATCGGATTACTGGATTTTCACTATGACATCGTCTTCTTCAACTTCAGCACCTGTTGCAAAAACAATGTCGACAACTTTTCCTGAAACATCTGATTTTATGGCGTTGAATGTTTTCATCGCTTCAACATAACCAATCAAATCCCCCTCTTTGATTTGGTCCCCCACTTTCAATGGTGTTTCCGAACTTTCTTTGGTCAGGTAAAATTTACCTTCCAGCGGAGCCAAAATTTCTTTCGCTGAACCGTTTGATGCCGGTGCAGGAACGGCCACAGGCGCTCTAGATGCCTCAGGAGCAGCAGCCAAAGAGGCACCATCACCATATGCAACCGACACCTTAAACTTCTCACCATCCACATCAATAATCATGTTTGAAGGCTGAAAGTTAGCAAGTGTTGAAGCTACCGGCACTTCTTCAGTTGTCTTCTTTGTTCCCGGTAGCAGTCCGGCTCCCTCTTCCCGGCGTTTTGCCAAATCTTCTTCAAACGTCTTTTTTGCTTCACCTGATTTGAAAGCCCTATATTGCTCCGGGTGCATGGCCAATTCAAACAAATCCTCGTTATCCTGCCCATAGTCCAAACCTTTTTCATCCATTTCCTTACGGAACGAATCCAAAGCATCGGGATACAACGATTGGGGATTGTCGGTAAATTCCACCTTGCCGTTTTCTTTAGCCAACTTTTTGAGTTCAGGAGCCAATTCTCCGGGCAGCCTTCCGCCACGTCCCATCAGCATATCCCAAATGTTGTCAGCAATCATGCTCCAACGTTTTTTGCCTTTCTCCAATTGCATCACATTCATCAAAGCCAGATTCTTCACATATTGGCTATACGGAGTGACCAACGGCGGGTAGCCAACCAACGGCCAAATGTATTCCACTTCATTAAACAGCTTCACCAACAGATCATCCTGAGTCAAGCTTGGTTGATTATGTTTTACCTTCCATTTATTGAGGCTGGACAGGTTGCTTTCCAGGTCGGCCATCAGCGATCCCATCATACCGCCCGGCAGTCCCGGCCCAATCAACAACGAGTTCATGAAGCGATTCTTCGGGTTGATGTAATATCCCAGAAAATCGTCGATGAAACTTTGGGTGAGACTGCGTACTTTCATGTAGGCATCCATATTGATTTTGGGTACGTCAAAGCCTGCGTCTTCCAACATGGCGTGAACAGCCAACAGATCCACATGACCGGTTCCCCAACTCAAAGGTTCCATAGCGACATCAATATATTCAACGCCTGCACGGCAAACCTCCAGAATTGAGGCCAACGCGAATCCCGGTCCCGAATGCGAATGGTATTGCAATGGAATATTCGGATGCTTCTTTTTGATGCCTGAAACAATTTTCCCCAACCAAACCGGACGTCCGATGCCAGCCATATCCTTCAAACAAATTTCATCGGCGCCACCTTTTATGAGGGTGTCCGCCAAATTCACATAGTATTCTACCGTGTGTACTTTTGAATAAGTTAAGCTCAGTGCTGCTTGGGCAATCATTCCAGCTTCTTTGGCATATTTGATGGAATCCAAAATGTTACGTGGATCATTCAACCCACAGAACGGACGGGTGATATCGGTTCCCTGGGCTTTTTTCACCTTGTACATCAACTTGCGAACATCAGCAGGTACCGGGCTCATGCGTAGTGCGTTCAGCGAACGATCAAGCATGTGTGTTTGAATTCCAGCATCATTAAAAGGCTGCGTCCACTTGCGGACTGCATTATTGGGATTTTCGCCAAAAAGCAGGTTGATTTGTTCGAAACCACCACCATTCGTTTCAACACGCGCAAAACATCCCATTTCAATGATGTGTGGTGCTACTTTTACTAATTGATCAACGCGAGGCAAATATTTACCTGACGATTGCCACATATCGCGATAGACCAATGAAAATTTGATTTTTCTCTTCTCCATAAGGCTATGATAATTTTATATGTTTTTTTAATTGGCTCCGGTTAAAAAAAGTCAATCCGTTACTGTTTTTCAATTTTGGTAACGTGTCCTTTTCCTTCGGTGACAATTTTTACAGCCGAAACAATGGCTGCCACTTTTTTTCGGTTGATTTCACCAGTTGGAGCAGTTGCCAACTGAACTTTTCTACTGACTTCTTCTGGTAGGTATTTATTGACAAATCGAATAATTACATTCCCTATAAAAACGACCAGGGCAAGAATTATAAAAACGGTTATCATCCCAATTCCCATCAACTGCAAAGCCAAACCAAAGTCACTCATTTCGCACTATTTTTTTAAATAAAAACTTTTTCCCATTTTATGTAATGCCAACAATGTTACCAATTTTTTGATCGTTCAAAAATGTTTAAAAAACGAAGTAAAAAACAATTATCAATTAATTAACATTGATTTTTTACATTTCGAAATTGATCAATATGTTGGGATAGAAACACGCCGTCTAAAACAGACTTAAACACCTATTTATTTGTCACTTACATTATTATAAAGAATCATTACAAACAACATAAATCCATACTAAAAGCTCGCTTAATCTTCTTTTAAAAGAAGATTATTTTCGAATATATATAGGTGTAGCAATTTTCAATTTGAAAATGTGGCTTTCTATCCTACTGGCAAAAACACAACTCCACTAAAAAAACAAACAGGCTGACTTAGGCGAAATTTTTGGTTTATGAAAAACGACTATTCTTAAGCAGTTGATTTTACGAAACAGTTACGTGCTTTTTACGGTACACTATGATAAAACCATAAAGAAAGGAGTAAAATATGCCAAACAGTGTTTATAAAGTGATCGAATTAATCGGCACCAGCCCGGAATCCTGGGAAAAGGCAGCCGAAAACGCTATTGTAAAAGCATCTGAAACATTACGTGATTTGCGAATCGCCGAAGTCAGTGCCATGGATTTACACGTTAAAGATGGTAAAGTGGAATATTACCGAACAAAATTAAAAGTCTCTTTCAAATTCGAAGGTCATCATTAAACCATCGAAAACCTAAGAAATAAACTTACAGGATTTCTGTCACCCGAATTTCCTGTAAGTTTTTTCTGCTATTGAATTATTAACTGATTTCAAAGTAAATCGTTACTATCACTTGATTTCCCCTTTTCAAAAGTTCCTGTACTTTTTTGTAACCGAACCGCCATTTGGAACAAAAAGGGGATTTGGTTAACTGATAAATAAAAGCCATGGAACTAATAACTAAAAAAGTAAATCAACGGATTACCAATCTTTGTCAGGAACTTACCCTCCTATTCGATCAACACGGCAACCAAGTGATCGGAGAGATTACGATGCAAAACCTATTAGGCGGCATGCGCGGCTTGAAAACAATGGTTTGTAATACGTCATATGTTGATCCTCAGGAAGGGCTTTTCATCAGTGGACTTCCGGTTCCCAAGTTTGAAGACAAAACACCTGAAGAGATCTTCTTTCTCTTAACAACCGGCCAGTTTCCAAATAAAGAGGAATTAGCGGAACTAAGACAAGAACTAAACAAACGGTCAGAAATTCCCGGCTTTATTTGGGATTTGTTCCGATCGGTACCCAAAGACACTCATCCAATGACCTTATTCAGCATGGGTATTTTGGCCATAGAAGGCCAATCGGAATTTAAGAAACAATATGCCGCTGGAATGCCTAAATCTGAATTCTGGAAATATTCGCTTGAGGATTCCCTAAATCTGATTGCCAAGCTCCCCTCCCTGGCAGCCGGAGTTTACCAGATTCTTTTTATGAATGGTAAAATTATCCCACACGATAATGATTTGGATTTGGCAGGCAACCTATCGCAAATGCTTGACATTAACCACAAAGATTCTACTTTTGCTGACCTGATCAGGTTATACCTCGTGTTACATTGTGATCACGAAGGCGGAAACGTGAGTGCATTCACTGCACGAGTCGTCAACTCTGCTCTTTCTAACTTGTTCTATGCTACATCTGCCGGCTTAAATGGATTGGCTGGACCTTTACATGGTTTGGCCAACCAAACTTGTCTGCATTTTATCTCCGATATTTTGAATGAGTATGGGAATGACCCATCTCGGGAAGAAGTCCAGAAATTTGTCATGCAGACACTTGAATCCGGGAAAGTCATCCCGGGCTACGGGCATGCTGTTTTACGTGCTACAGATCCACGTTTCACGTCGTTCCTAAAATTTGGTGAACAGCATTGTAGTGAATCG
>DATFMO010000494.1:0-16377 GCA_035266925.1 Sunxiuqinia sp.
CGAACCTCACCACAATGAACAGCTACGCAACCGACTTTGTTTACTGGTTGGTCCCAACTGTGGATGGGCTTAAGTTGTTCATCATCAGTTATTTCAAAATATTCTGTTTCGAGATAATCATTCTGGTTGATCGTTTCCGTCACCCAGCTCTTCAGTTCTTTTACGCTCATCGTACGGGCTTTGTTCCGGGCCTCGCGCAGTGTTTGGTAGATGTGCGGCGCGTTCTTTCGTTGCCCAGGTGTCAGCCGTTGGTTACGCGAACTCATGGCCAATCCATCTGCTTCCCGTACAATTGGGCAGGGCACAATTTCAAGGGGCAAAGTTAACTGTTTTACCAGAGCTTTTATAATTGCCAGCTGTTGAAAATCTTTCAAGCCAAAAAAGGCTTTGTCTGGTTTTACCATTTCAAATAGCTTGCTGACCACCTGCGCCACTCCATTGAAATGCCCCGGGCGAAAGGCGCCTTCCATCACTGTCTCCAGGTTTCCAAAGTTAAATTGACGGTTGTCTTCTTGGGGATACATGGTGGAAACTTCAGGTGCAAAAACCAGTTGACACGGGGTTTCTTCCAGCAATTTCAGATCCTGTTGGAGGTCGCGAGGATAATTAATTAAATCATTTTTATCGTTGAATTGAGTGGGATTGACAAAGATGCTCACAACCACGTAGTTGACGTGTTCGCCAGCCATGTTCGCCAATGATATGTGGCCGCTGTGCAAAGCCCCCATCGTAGGAACAAATCCAATGACTTTCCCAGCTTTTTTTTCTGCCTCAATTCGTTCTTGTAACTCGTTTATTTCCTTTACAACCAGCATTCAGGGCCAAAATTTTAATTTGCAAAGTAAATAAATAAATCAAAACAAACGGAAGTCCCACATCTTAAGTTTTTTTAAGACTCCTGTAATCGCCTAAAATTGAATATTCGCTTTATTTTTCTTAATTTTGCAATTCAAATTCAGCATATTTTCAATGGAAAAGAAAAGAGTTTTATTCATCTCTCAAGAAATTACACCTTATCTTCCAGAAACAGAAATGTCGACAAAGTCGAGATTTTTGCCCCAGGGAATTCAAGAAAAAGGTCGCGAAATCAGAACATTCATGCCACGCTACGGTAATGTTAACGAACGTCGAAACCAGTTGCATGAAGTCATTCGTTTATCAGGAATGAACCTGGTGATCAATGACGCAGACCATCCTCTGATCATTAAAGTGGCTTCCATTCAGGCCGCTCGCATGCAAGTTTATTTTATTGATAATGAAGATTATTTCCATCGAAAAGAAATTCTAAAAGATAAAAAAGGGAAAGAATTTGATGATAATGATGAACGTGCTGTCTTTTTTGCACGTGGCGTTTTGGAGACTGTCATTAAATTGCGCTGGGCTCCGGACTTGATTCATTGCCATGGTTGGTTAGCCTCACTTGTACCTCTCTATATTAAGAAAGTATATCACGACGATCCTTTATTCGCCAATTCCAAAGTTGTTTACTCAGTGTACAATGAAAACTTTAAAAATTCGTTAAGTTCTAATGCCAAGCAAAACATCTCGCTGGGTGGGATTTCTGAGGACGACTTAAAATTATTGGATGAACCCAGCTATGAAAACATGAGCAAATTAGCGATTGAATATGCAGATGGTGTCATTCAGGGTAGCGAAACAATTAACCCAAATTTGACAGACTATATCCAGTCGCAAGAAAAATTATTTTTAAATTACCAATCTGAAGAAACATACATTGACGCCTATAATGAGTTTTATGACAGGGTGTTATAAGGAAAGGTACGATTAAAACAACGTTTACGTGAAAAGAAAACTAAGAACGCAATGTAAACTCGGGATCGTGTTTACATTATTAACTTTTTTATTGTGGAATTGTAAGGATAATCCAAATAGTACGGGAATGGGCTTGTTGCCTGTCTCAGACGTTAAAAAGGTTGGCCAGAATGTTGAAAAAGAATCGATTAAAGCGTACACCAAGCATGACGTTTTAATTCGAACAGATGAGCCCAACAACAGTGTATTTGGTACTTTTGATGATCCTGTATTTGGAAAAACAACAGGAAGTGTTGCCTTCCAGGTACAGTTGCCTTATTTTCCACCATATACTGCAAACTCACACGCAGACTCTTTGATTTTAAATCTATATTATAAAGGTGTTTATGGAGATACCATTACACCTCAGTCGTTGAAAGTATATGAACTGCAGGACAATTTGTATTTGGACACGCTAACGTCGTCCGGGTCATCTGTAGAATATAGTTACTACCAAGATGTTGATCTGAAAGGGATGTCGAAGCCTAATCCGATTGGTGAACTGGGTTTTACACCCAAGTTCCGGATGGATTCAACGGCAACAGATACGGTTGACCAGACGTTATCCATAAAATTGAGCAGCGAATTGGCTGATCGCCTGATTCATGCTGATTCTTTGGATATGGACGGGCCCGATGCATTCGTCAATTTCTTTAAAGGAGTATTTGTTGAATCTCAGGATATGAGCAGCGGTGGAGGTCTGCTAAACATGGTTGGCGCAAGCATGACGATGTATTATTCTAACGTTACTGACACGGCTACAACCGATTCATTGGTATATAACTACCAGGTGAATTCGAACACAGCTCGTGTGAGCAGGTACACGCATGATTATTCAATGACGACATTCGGTGCCAAACTGAATGACGAAAGTACAGCGGATAGCTTGATATACTTGCAGACACTGGGTGGTTTGCGTGCAAAGATTGAAGTTCCCAGCTTAAACAACTGGGCTGATTCGATAAAAAACGATAATATTATTATTAACAAAGCGAAGTTGATCTTCCAGGTTGACACGGTCGCCTCGGATTATCACGATTATGCGCTACCAAAATTATTGGCCTTGCTGGTGATCGATGATCAAAACCCGGATAGCAAAGGTCTACTGCCGTTGGATTATGCCGTGTCTCCAAGTTTGTACGGGGGAACCTATAATTCGACGGATGCCACTTTCAGTTTCATTATTACTCATCAATTACAAAGTATTATTGAGGATCCCTCGACCAATACGGGATTCTACCTTTCCACAACCTTCCAAAACGAAAAGGCGAGAAGAGTTGTGTTAAAAGGATCAAGTAGTCATGTTGGAATTCGTTTGGAAGTGACTTACACGAAGTTGAATTGACGCTTACCAATCGATTCCACTAAAAAACCAAAATTATATGTGTGGAATAGTTGGTTACATCGGCGATAAGAACGTATATCCAATCCTGATTAAAGGATTGCAACGACTGGAATACCGTGGTTATGATTCTGCTGGTATCGCCATTTATAATCATTCTCTTAACGTTTTTAAGCGAAAAGGGAAAGTTAGTGAACTTGAAGCATTTGCTGCCAACAAAGATGTTCATGGGCACATTGGAATAGGACATACACGATGGGCGACACACGGAGAGCCCAATGACATAAATGCTCACCCTCATACTTCGATGAATGGAAAGTTTGTGTTGGTACACAACGGAATCATCGAAAATTATGCCCAGTTAAAAAAAGACCTGAGTGAAAAAGGGTTCACTTTTCAGACAGACACCGATACCGAAGTGCTGGCTAACCTGATCGAATATATTTACGACCAAGATGAAGTGAATGATGCTGAAACCGCCGTTCGACTGGCGCTTTCAAAAGTCATTGGAGCGTATGGTATCGTTGTTCTTTGTAAAGAAGAAAAGAACCGCATGATTGCTGCCCGAATGGGAAGTCCGCTGGTGATCGGTATTGGCCAGGGAGAATATTTTCTGGCCTCGGATGCCAGCCCAATTGTGGAATACACCGACAGTGTCATTTATTTGAATGATGGCGACGTGGCTGTGATTGAAAAAAATAGCCTGACCTTGAAAACCGTTCAAAATAGCCCTGCAAACTTCAAAGTTACCAAAGTCGATTTAAGCATTGGTGATTTGGAGAAAGGTGATTTTGAACACTACATGTTGAAAGAAATTTTCGAGCAACCCAAAACCATTTCCGACACTTATCGCGGGCGCATCAAAGCCAATCAAAATGATATTGTTCTGGGAGGCTTGATAGATGTATTCCCACAGATTGTCGCTGCCAACAGGATTATCATTATTGGATGCGGCACCTCATGGCATGCGGCATTGGTTGCCGAATACCTGATTGAAGAATATGCGCGAATTCCGGTAGAGGTAGAATATGCCTCGGAATTCCGGTACCGGAAACCGATCATCAACAAAGGCGACGTGGTAATTGCCATCAGCCAGAGTGGTGAAACTGCCGATACACTGGCAGCGCTAAAAATGGCCAAACAACAAGGCGCGTTGATTTTGGGAATTTGCAATGTCGTTGGTTCGAGCATTGCTCGTGAAACGGATGGAGGAGTGTACACCCACGCAGGAACTGAAATCGGCGTTGCTTCTACAAAAGCTTTTACAGCTCAGGTCACTGTGTTGACATTGTTAGCGTTCAAACTAGCGAAAGAGCGTAAGCAAATCGACCAGCAACTCTACCAAACCTTAATTAAGGAACTCTTGGCAATTCCGGATAAAGTGGAGTCAGTTTTGTTGCGTCATCCGCACATTAAACAAGTTGCTGAAAAATACAAAGATGCCGTCAATGCCTTGTACCTTGGACGTGGCTATTTGTTCCCTGTAGCGTTGGAAGGCGCCTTGAAATTGAAAGAGATTTCGTACATGCATGCTGAAGGCTATGCGGCTGGTGAGATGAAACACGGACCAATTGCCTTGGTGGATGATAATTTGCCGGTAGTTGTGGTTTCAGCCAAAGATAGTTACTACGAAAAAGTGGTCAGCAATATCCAGGAAGTGAAAGCACGCAAAGGAAATATCATCGCGGTGGTTACTGAAGGTGATAATGGATTGCACCATATGGCTGACGACCTGTTTGAAGTACCGGAGTCTCATCCTGCAGTTGCAGCCCTGTTGACGGTTGTTCCCTTGCAATTGTTTGCCTATTACATTGCAGTGATGCGCGGTTGCAATGTTGATCAGCCCAGGAACCTGGCCAAGTCAGTTACGGTGGAGTAGTGGTTAGTTTCCAATCACATAAATTAAACAGGACGGTGTCCTCAATTCATACTGAAATTTGTATGTTTGTACGGACTTTGAAAGCATGAGAAAATTCTTCCCTATACTTCTGTTAGCCTATGTTGCATACCTGTTGTTCACAACTTCGTGTGCGAACCCGGGCATGCCAACCGGTGGCCCAAAGGATACCATTCCACCGGTAGTTACGAAAACAGTTCCTGCATTTAATGACCGCAATTACCATGGACATTCAGTTGATCTGAGCTTCGATGAATTTGTGGTGACAAACGATATCCGGGAGCAGCTAGTAATTTCTCCACCGCTGAAAGATAAGCCTTCCATTCGAAGTAAAGGAAAGACGCTCATCATTGATTTAGGCGAAGATCTGAAGAAAAACACCACCTACTCATTGGATTTCAAGGATGCGATTGTTGATAATAACGAGCACAATCCATTGGAAGATTTTCGCTTTGCATTCAGCACAGGTGCTGAGTTTGATACATTGTTGATCGGCGGCTACGTGAAGAATGCTGAAAATCTGGAGCCTATTGATGGCGCGCTGGTTTCACTTTACTCATTGAAAGATCTATCGGCTTTTAAAGACAGTATTCCGGCATACATTGCTAAAACGGACAAGGAAGGCTTTTATGTTCTCACCAACATTGCACCAGGTACTTATAAATTGTATGCGCTTGAAGATGCCGATAACAGCATGACCTACAATCAATCGGGGGAGAAAATTGCATTTTACGATACTTTAGTTGTTCCCGAAGAAATTAACTTTCCGACCTATGAATCTGAATTGGAATCCAAAGACACTACCAATATTAAAACAAAACGACGCAATGCGTTGACCGATCCTTTTTACCTGATGTTGTTTGAGGAAGATGTATTCAATCAATACCTGGATAGCTACAAAAGGGATCAGGCCGATAAAATGCACTTTTATTTTACCGAGTCGTTGAGTGATTCGTTTAAAGTTGATTTGCTTCAACCTAAAATTTCGAGGGATTGGGGATATTTTGAATTTTCGCGGAAGCGTGATTCATTGACTATCTGGGTTACAGACACCTTGCTGGCTAATACCGATTCCATCAAGTTGGATTTGAGTTATGTTGTTACTGACAGTCTCGAGAACCGTGTTTGGAAAAAGGACACAGTTGACATGTATTTTGAGAAGCCTGAACCGCCGAAAAGGAAGAAAAAGAAGGAAGAAAGCAAACCCGAACCCATTCCAACTTTTTCATTCAAAAATAACCTGAAAAGCAAAGGATTTGATGTATATCGGAGCATTGTTCTTGAAGCACCACGGCCATTGAAGAACTTTGATTATTCCATGGTGCATTTGTCTCAGATGGTAGATACCATTGAAAAGCCAGTTCAGTTTAACTTGGTGCAGGACAGCCTTTCATTACGCAAGTATTTCATTCACTACCCCTGGGAATTTGACACTGAGTATCACTTCTCAATCGATTCGGCTTCAGCCAAAAATTATTTTGGTAACCCGAGTGCCAAGCTGGATAAAAAGTTCACTATTCAGGAAGAATCTTATTATGGAAAGATTATTCTGACAATATCGAATTTAAAAGGGCCTGGTGTTGTACAGTTGTTGGAAAACAATGACGATGAGAAAGTCCTGCAGCAAATCCGGATTGAACAGGGTGGCGAGGTTAGTTTTCCTTATTTGAAGCCTGAAAAGTTCAAAATCAAACTCATTTTGGATCGTAACAATAATGGTAAATGGGATACTGGAGATATTGAAAAAGGTCTTGAGCCGGAGCAGGTGGTTTATTATCCGAAAATTCTGAAAATACGATCGAATTTCGAGGTGCATGAAAATTGGACATTACCCGATAATTTGCAATATCAAAAGGACCTGGTTGATGAAGATAAGAAGAAAGAGGATGCTAAGAAACCCAAGTCCAGGCGTTAAAGGTATTGGTTTGTTGATAATTGCAGCTCTGCTGTTATTGTCGGTAAAACTTAAAGCAAAGGGTGATGAGCATGTTTTTCAGCCCGGTGAAAAACTCACCTACGGAGCCTACTACAACTGGCATTTTATTTGGGTCAACGCAGGCGAAGTGGTTTTTAAAGCTGACACCATTCGACACAACAATACGTTGGAATGGCTTTTTGATTCAGACGGCAAAACCTACAAAGCATATGATCTTTTCTATTCCATTCGCGACACGTTTCAGTCGCGGGTAACCTATCACGGATTTTTACCAGACTATTTTGTTCGCCGGGTGAACCATGCGCATAATCCAACCATTCACGAGTATCATTTCCATCGCAATACCGGCACCATTTATTCATATATTAAGCGGGAAGATGAAATAGCTTTTCATGACACCATTCCGTTTAAAACCGGAACATCGGATATGTTAGGTACTGTGTATGCTTTTCGCGATTACGACTACGACAAACTGTATAAAGACCAACAGGTAAATTTCACGATGTTGGTTGATAACAAGACAGAAGATTTGTACTTTCGTTATTTGGGTAAGGAAAAGGTGAAAACCCGCAATGGCCGGACTTTTATGTGCCACGAGGTTTTAATCCGTTTGTTGGGTGGTGATTTTTTCCCGGATGGTGAATACATGCGGGTTTGGTTTACTGCCGATCGAAATCACATACCGGTGAGGGTTGAAACCGAAATTTTGGTTGGATCAGTCAACGCCATTTTAACGGACCTGGAGCATGTGAAATACCCACTAACCTCAGAAATTAAATAATTATGGCAAGCGTTCGAAATCTGAAAAAAGACATCGATTATTTGGTGTCACTCGTTGTGGTCGACTGTTTTCAGTATGTGACCTATTTCAAGGAAGTGAATAAAGAAGCGGCGTACAAAATTGTGGATGATATTTTATCCACCCGGGATGAATTGCGAGCTCGTGTGAATCACCCGGATGGGAAAGACAATCCCAAATTAATTAAAAATTACTACCAGGATATTGCCAAGGACTTGATGCAGAGCTGTGACAACGCTTACGAAGAATTGGGAAAGCTGGTTGAAAAATCAGCTAGCTAACGGTTTAAACCAAGTGTAAGGTTTTATCAGCGACAATTTTGCCATCAAGCCAGGTAATCAAGCGCCAATCTCCGAGTTTATCATGCAGCGGTTCCCAAATACAATCGCCCAGAAAAAACTCGTGGTCATTGCTATTGACGTAAAATTCACCGTCAAAATCGGGCATTACATTACCTGACTCATCTTTAAATGGCGGATGGATAATTTTAAATTGAAGTTTTTTCCCTTTTCCTTTTTTGATCGTCAGCACATAGCCGAACTCAGTTCCAATCTGAGCTTCAATCGTATCGGTGATGTTTACAATTTTAGGGAGCTTACGGCTGTTACGGTTCCATTCTGTGTATTCACCGAAACTAAATAATTCAATGTCAATTTTTTTCTTGCCCAAAACCTGTATTAATTCGGTATTAAATTTTCAATAAAATGATTTGTCCGGCTTAGATTCCCGAACCAGATTTTACGCAAATATAGCAGGATTTGTTTATCACGTTGACCCGAGTCCTTTTGTTTGTTTGGCGGTCACTGAGATGAAGTTTTGGGTAAGATACCGCTAATTTGGGAATTAGAAAGTTACCGCTTAAAGCATTATTTGACCACCGACAAAATAATCGTATTTTTGCTGCCGTTGTTTTCTTAGCAAAAAATCAGGGAACTATGAGCGATTCGGCAAATGATAAAAAGAAATTCTCACTGGGAAAAACAGAAAAAGAGAGAAGAAACAATTTAATTGTCATTTTTCTATCTGTTTTGTTAGTAGCTGTTGTAGTGTTGTTTTTTGTACAACGCTCCGAAAATCAGCAGATAATGTTCTCATTGAATGCCGAGAAAGATTCGATTCAAAGCGAGTTAAGTAATATGGTGGTGAGTTACGATTCACTGAAGACCAATAACGATACCATCAATTCAAAATTATTTGTGGCCCAAACCAAGGTAAAGGACCTGATGCTGGAAGTGAGCCAAGTAAAAAAGGCGAGCTATGCCCAAATTGACCGGTACCGTGATGAGGTAAGTTCACTTCGGAAAATTATGCGTAACTACATTGTTCAGGTTGACTCATTAAACCGCCGAAACCAGCAGTTGATGGCCGAAAATGAACAGGTGAAACAAAACTATGCCGACGTTGAGACCAAAAATAAACAGCTTCAGAAAGAAAAGGAAAAGCTCTCTCAACGTGTTGAAAAAGCGGCCCGTTTGGAAGCAGTGAACCTTCGGGCCTTTGGGATCAACTCCAGGGGGAACGAAGTAAATAATAGTCGCAAAGCAGACAAGATACAAGTGAGCTTCACCTTAAGCAAAAATATTACGGCGAAACGTGGCGAAAAAGAAATCTATGTTCGTATTCAACGCCCGGATCAAATCCTACTGATCAAGTCAAAAAGCAACCTTTTTCATTTTGAAGATCTCCGTATTCCATATTCAGCCATGCGCGTGGTAACCTATGAAGGTAATGAGCTGCCAGTGAATATTTACTGGGACAATAGTGGCGAGGAGCCGCTAGTTGAAGGTGAATATACCGTCGATATTTTTGCTGACGGAAATAACATTGGAACAACCACATTCAGCTTTAAAAAATAATTCTACGCTTTATACGCAGGCTTTTCAGTTCAGAATAAAAAGCCCGATCACTTCCGAAAATTTGGTTCCTTCCAACTATATTTTTGTACATATTTCGTAGCAAAACACTGATAAACAGTTTCAATCAGTTTGTCGAAAATTGAGTATCTTGACAAAACCATGGATAAACTGTTTGTCAATAATAAAATCGAGCTGGAGCGACTGAAGATCACGCATACTTTCCAGGTCTTTCAGGCGATTGATACAAATCGTGAGTTCCTTTCGCCATGGCTTCCTTTTGTGCAGGACAACGAAAATCAGGAAGATACAGAGGCTTTTATTGAGTCGGTCACATCCAGGTCGCCTGATCGGCGAGATGAGGTGTTTGTTATTTGGTACGAATTTCACTTTGCTGGCCTCATTGGCTTCAGGGATACCGACCGGGTTAATTTAAAGACCGAAATCGGTTATTGGGTCATTGAGTCAATGATAGGAAAAGGCATCGTTACGCAGGCTACAAAAGTGCTCATCGACTTCGCATTCATGAGCATGGGAATGAACCGAATTACCATTCGGTGTGGCGTCGGAAATACCAAGAGTGCTGCCATCCCAAAGCGTTTAGGATTTAGTTTTGAAGGTATTGAGCTCGAGGGGGAAAAACACCACCGTAGATTCATTGACCTGGAAGTTTTTAGTCTTTTAAAGCGGGATTGGGGCAAGTAAAATTGTGGCTCCAATAGCTTGAAAATCCCTTGTTTTATAATGAATGTAAAGAATTTGAGAAGGAATAAACCTTTTAAACTTTGAATCGTTTAATGATTTGTTCGATTTTTTTACATTTGCATTAACGGGATGTCATAAAGCCAGAAAACAGAACGACATCGAACAAAAATTAAACACCATGGAAAACAAGACAATTAGACGAACCTTGTATAAGGTTTTACGAAAAACCGGGGTTCCAAGGAACGACATTGAATTGGATGCCTCGTTTAGTGAAGACCTGAAATTTGATCAGGTTGACTGGGCCTTATTCCTCTTTTACCTGGAAGATTCTTTTAAAATTAACGTAGAAGACGATGAAATTTCACAAATGTATCAGGTAAAAGATACCTTGAACCTGATGGAAAGTATTGCATAATTGGGGTATAAGTAGTTTAGTTAGATCAAAAAAGGAAAGACGTTCTTTAAAGGAGCGTCTTTTTTTTGTTTGGTGCATTTCTCGAACAAGTATCGTAAATTGTATGTTGATTATAAAAATTAAAAACCCTACTATTATGGATTATGTAGAAAATGCTTCAACGTGGTTGTCTGGAATGGTGGCTACCTATGGTGTTAAGCTCATCGCGGCAATTATTACCCTTATTATTGGTTTGTGGGTTATTAAATTAATAACCAATTCAATTGGGCGTTTGATGGACAAAAAGGATGTCGATCAGTCGCTGCGTGGCTTCCTGAAAAGCTTGACCAGCATGTTGCTGAAAGTGATGTTGGTGATTACCGTCATTAGTATGATGGGAATTCAAATGACTTCGTTCATTGCTATTTTGGGTGCTGCTGGTTTGGCTGTCGGTATGGCCTTATCCGGTACATTACAAAATTTTGCTGGTGGTGTCATTATCTTATTACTGAAGCCATTCAAAGTGGGCGATTTTATCGATGCACAGGGATATGCCGGTTCCGTCCGCGAAATCCAGATTTTTAATACCGTTTTGAAAACACCAGACAATGTGACGATCATTCTACCCAACGGCGGATTGTCAACCGGTTCTGTCAAAAATTATTCGGCGGAAGAAAAGCGCCGCGTTGACTTTGTGTTTGGCGTAGCTTACGGCGATGATTACGACCTTGCGAAGGCAACTCTGCTCAAATTGATTGAAGCCGACGAACGAATTTTGAAAGACCCAGCTCCTTTCATTGTCCTGTCAGAATTGGCAGACAGCTCAGTGAATATCACCGTTCGTGTTTGGTCTAAAGCATCCGATTACTGGAGCGTAAAATTTGATTTGACAGAACAGGTTTACAAACAATTCCCAAAAGAGAAACTCAATATTCCATTTCCGCAAGTGGACGTTCATTTGCAGAAATAAAATTTATACAAATTGAACAAATTAAACTTTTACATGAAACAATTATTACTGTTATTTCTAATACTACCAGGTTTTGTATTTGCACAGAAAGATTCAACTAATTTTTGGAAATTAGGGGGAAATGCATCCCTTAACTTTTCACAGGTTTCATTAACCAACTGGGTTGCCGGGGGAAAAAGTTCAGCTTCGGGAACAGTCCTTTTCAATGCATTTGCAAATTATCAGAAAGGAAAATTAAGTTGGGAAAATTCGTTGGATTTAGGTTACGGAATGCTGAAAGAAAATAGCAATCAATCAGTGAAAACAGATGATAAAATTGACTTCAGTTCGAAAGTTGGCTTAAAAGCAAAAGGTAAATTTTATTATTCAGCTTTATTTAATTTTCGCTCGCAAATGGCACCGGGGTATAACTATCCTGATCGCCAAAATGCCATCTCTAATTTTATGGCACCGGGCTATTTTATTTTAGCGCTAGGTGCAGATTATAAGCCAAATGAACATTTCTCATTGTTTCTTTCGCCATTGACCGGTAAGTTAACAGTAGTGGCTGATGATTCTTTATCTAACGCAGGGGCGTTTGGTGTAGATCCCGGAAAGAAAAGCCTTGGCGAGATGGGCGCTTACGTGAAAGTGCATGTAAAAACCGATGTGATGAAAAATGTTAGTCTGGAAACAAAGTTGGATCTTTTTTCAAATTATTTGCATAAACCGAAGAACGTAGATGTACATTGGGATGTGTTGATTAATATGAAAGTCAACGATTATTTGTCAGCCAATCTGAATACCAATTTAATTTATGACGATGATGTAAAAATCCCCGATAAGAACGGAGGACATGCCGCTCCAAAGATTCAGTTTAAAGAATTATTTGGGGTCGGATTCAACGTAAAATTCTAATCGAATTAATTGCATGAGATGATAAACCAATCCATAGTTAACAATAAAAAATCACTCGTGTGAAAAAATAGAGGTTTTGTAGGCTAAAAATAGCAATTCATGCAATGGAGGTTTAAAAACTTGATTTTATTAGGGTGGATGACGTAAATTTGAACTACTTCAATGGAAGTTTAAGCATAGTTAAAACCAGTTTAATTTTTCTCTTTCATTCACTCTTAAGCGCACAAGCAATCCAAGTCGGCGGGTCCTCCGCCGACTTTTTTTATATTTCAAATTTCATTTAGATAGAATTGGTGCCTAGTGCCTCAATTAAGTGGAGGTATGTTGTTCGGGAACAAATTTTCTTGAACCAGTCAAATGATCATAATAGTCTGGTCGTCAAATTGAATCTGGTCACCTTTGCGTACCTTAGCACGCTTACGGTATTCTGTCTTGCCATTTAAAAATACCATGCCGTCATCAATCACGAGTTTGGCTTGCCCACCCGACTCAACAAGTCGCAAAAGTTTTAAAAGTTTGTTGAGTTCGATGAATTCGGTTTGAAGTTCAAATTCAATCATTGTTTTCTGTTAAAGTGTTTTCAATTGATGTTTTTGTTTTTGCGTCAGTTTCTGAACAACTTGTTCATACGAATGATCAATCCATTCGGTTATCAGCAGCGAAGGTACAGAACCGTCAACTAAAACAGTGTTCCAGTGCTTTTTATTCATGTGGTATCCCGGAAGAACACAGGAATATCGTTCGCGTAATTCCATGGCTTTGCCTGGATCACATTTCAGGTTGATGCTCAATTCGCCTTCCAGATCAGTCAAGGCAAACATCTTCCCCATCACCTTAAAAACCAGTGTTGTTTCATCAAAAGGAAACTCCTCGGTGACCCCTTTTTTCGATAGGCAATAATTCCTGATTTCCTCTATGTTCATAACTAAGTTTTTAAACCGTATCAAGCTGTTGGATAAAATGCATCTTTGATGTGCTCCAGTTCAAAATCCTTTCCAAAAATAATAATTGAAATGACATCAAAACGGGTATCCAAGTCACTATCTTTTTCCAAGATATAGGCTTCGGCAGCATTAATCAGAAAACGAATTTTCCGATCGCTCACTGCTTCTGATGGATGCTCATAGCTGTCGCCGCTCCTGGTCTTCACTTCAACAATTACTAGTTCATCTTCATCCTTGTCGTGGGCAATAATGTCAATTTCGTAATGATGAAAATGCCAGTTCCTTTCCAATATTTCATACCCCTGAGACTGCAGGTGTTGTTGGGCCAGTTCTTCGCCAATATTTCCGATTTCTTTCTGACGACTCATCGCTTAGAATTTGCTTAAAAAGAAGAGTCAATATAGCTGATTTTCAAATATTTTCAAAAATGTCATTTCGAGTAAGCAAACAATTCACTATCTTTCTTATATGTTATAAACATATGTTCTTACAAAACCGAAATAAGCCATGATAAGATCGTTGACTTTACTATTCGTTTTATTTTCCGGCTTTTCGTTTGGCCAAGGTAATGTATTGCTGTTAAATCAAGCAGTGGATTCGGCCATGATGAATAATCCGGAATTGAACCAGGCGCGTTCCATCCTGAAGCAAAAGCAAAACGAATGGCGCACCTTAATGGGCATTGAGGCTCCAGAAATCAGTTATTTTGAAGAAGGGATCAACAACAAGGTAGCCAAGCCTTTTGAAGAAAGACGCTGGACGGTGTCTGAGACAGTTGATTTTCCATTAACAACCTTGTATCGAATTAAAGCTGTGAAGCAAGAAGCCGAAGCTTTGCGGTTTCAAATTATGGCGATGGAAAATGAAATCAAGTCGCAAGTAAAATCCCGTTACATTGAGGTGCTTTATGCCTTGCATCTACACGATTTGGGAATCCAACAGAAAAAGCTTGCTGACGAGTTATACAATGCTGTATACTCACGCTTCGAAACAGGGATGGGTAATGGCATTGATCTGACCAATGCCGAGCTACAAAAAGCCGAAGCGGAAAATGTCCTGAGCGAATCGGAACGTTTGCTGCATATGGCGCGCTACAGCCTTTTTTATTTGATGGGGCTGGAAATCTCTGAAATCAGCTATGGTATCCAGTTTGCTGACACCATGCGTGGAATAGACGTAGAAATCGCCCAAATTCAAGCGTTGGCTGTGTTGGAGGAACAGCCTTCCTATTTGGCTGCTTTGCACACTTACGAGGCTTCTACCAACAAACTGAAGGAGGCGAAAAGTAATATTTTACCAGATATTCGATTTAACTTGTATAAGCAGAATTACGGCGACGGATTCAATTACAATGGATTCGAAGTGGGACTGAAAATTCCTATTTGGCTGCCTTTTGAACAGAAGGGGATGATCAAAATGGCGAAAGCCCGCCAGTCTGAAGTTCAATGGAAGCAAAAAGCCATTGAGCTGGATATGAAACAGCAGATAGAGCATGCCTGGCACAGCTATCGAAGCAGCAGGCAAATTATAAAACGGTACAATGAAACGATCAGTTCAAAATCACTCAAATTGGAACAACTTAGTTTGGAAGCCTACCGGTTGGGAGAAATTGACCTGCTAATCCTACTCAATGCGCAGCAAACTTATTTAGCAAACCAAAAGCGATTCTTGACCGCATTGCGCGACTATTACCTGCAGCTGGCTCAGCTGGAGAAATTTCTCAACAAAGATTTAGTGTATTAAAAACCATTTCCTATCATGACAACAATTAAACAATACTTTACCGTGATTGTGATGCTCGGGCTCCCCGTTTTTTGGGTCGCATGTTCGGGTGGAGAAAAACAAAAAGAACAAAAAGCAGCGGTTAATGAAGCACCGCCATCTGTTTCGGGCCAGAGCTCTGAGAAGTTACTCATTCGTCTTTCTGACCAGGAAAAGAACGAGTTAAAAATTGAGACTGCCAAAGTTACCAGCGACATTCAGAACTACAGTTTGCTGGCGCCTGGAGTGGTTTTTCCGGCAACCGGATATGTAAGCATCATTAGTACACCCATTGATGGTCGAATCAGTAATGTGATGGTTCGTGAAGGACAATACATACAGAAAGGACAAGAGATGTTTAACATCGAAAGTTTGGTGTTTGGAAATCTCGTGGCCGAGTATCTGCAGGCTATTGCCGAAGAAAGGTTTCAGACTACGCGATTGGATCGACTGAAACAATTGGTGGAGCAAACCATCAGTTCCAAGTCGGAGTTAGACCGGGCGATGTCTGATTACCAACGAGCTACTGCAGCCTCTATCGCGGCATTTGCCAAGTTGAAAGCCATTGGAGTGCCTAATCACGAAATTGAAGCCTTTAAAAATGCCGAACAGATTGATCCGGTGCTGAAAATACATGCACCAATCAGCGGCAGCTTTGACCAGCGAATGGTGGACTTGGGACAGTCAGTGAATGCGCTCGAAAAATTAGGACGAATCATCGACCTGAAAAAAGTCTTGGTCAAGGCGTATTTGGCCCCGGAAGATGCCCGTTTTGTGAATCCGGGGGACAGCGTTCAGATTTCACGACGCGAGAATGACACGCAGTTCTTGTCCGCGGTGGTCAGTTCCGTCAATCCGGGATTGGATGAAACGAACCGTTCTGTTGTTGCGAACGTTGAGGTGGTTCCTCGAAACAACTGGCCAAAACCAGGTGAAAATGTTCGCATGCTAATTCGTACCACCTCGTTGGGCGAAGTGTTTGCCGTGCCGTTGAAAGCCGTGACTTATGATGGAAACAAAGCCGTTGTTTTTGTGAAAAAGAACGACAATACCTATGAAAAGCGATA
>DATFMO010000495.1:0-12394 GCA_035266925.1 Sunxiuqinia sp.
GGATTCACGGGTTTGGTTTATCGTGAGTTGGTTGATCGGGAACTGGTGAAGGAAGCTGATTTGTCGATTACAAAACAATTAGTTTTTGTGGGCTTCAATGCGTTGAATGATTGTGAAAAAAGGCTGTTCAAACAGTTTCAATCACTTGATAAGGCCAGTTTTTTTTGGGATTACGATGAGCAATTTCTGAATGATCCGGCGCAGGAAGCGGGGCTTTTTATCCGGCGAAACCTGGTTGAATTTCCGATGCCCAAAGATTTTGTGCTGGATGGGGAGGAAGCTGTTGAGCAAAAAATCAGCATCGTTTCTGTTCCCGGGCAGGTGGCACAATCGCAGGTGATCAACAATTCAACACTTTTTGACGCCGGTTTGAATGTCAAGCGGTTTGACGATGCAGCGCTCATTCTTTCGGATGAAAGTTTGCTGGTGCCGGTAATTTCAGCAGCCGGTTCAAGCCTGGGGCGCATCAACATCACCATGGGCTATGATCTGCAAAATACACCAGTGTACAGTCTGATCACACTGCTAATTGATTTGCAACGAAATGTCCGTAAGATCGAAAGTAAAACAACTTTTTATCATCGACCAGTTTTGGCTTTACTCAAACACCAGTTGGTGGCCAATGGGCAAAGTAAAAAGCTGGTGCATGAAATACTGAAAAACAACAAAATCTATGTACGGCAGGAAGAATTGGGTGTCAATAGGCTATTGTCGCTAATTTTTACACCGAAAAAAGATTGGCAATCTTCTGCGCAATATATGATGAATGTGCTGCGCGAATTAGGCGTTCGTTTTTCCAATGATGAAGAGTCGCCGGCGAGTATGGAAGGGGAGTATTTATTTCAAGCCTATCTTTCCGTTCAACGTTTGGTGGATACCCTTGTAGAGTCAACGTCTGAGAAAATCTCAACAACACTTTTCTTCCGGATATTGATTCAGCATTTGCAGCGAGTCTCCATCCCGTTTGAAGGGGAGCCGCTTTCTGGCTTGCAAGTCATGGGTTTTCTGGAAACTCGTGTGCTCGATTTTAAACAGGTGGTGCTGTTTTCGGTCAACGAAGGGAAGATGCCGAAATCGGCTCCGGTACATTCATTTATTCCTTATCATCTGCGAAAAGCGTTTGGATTGCCGACCTACGAAGAGCATGACGCCATGTATGCTTATTATTTTTATCGTCTATTGCATCGTGCTGACGAAGTCGTGCTGGTTTACAATTCGGCAACCGATGGCCTCAATTCCGGTGAGATGAGTCGCTATTTGTTTCAGTTAAAATATGATTCCGAAAATGAAGTCAAGGAGTATTTTCTCGACTTCGATTTTAAGGCAGGTTCCAATGCGCCGATTGCTATTCAAGGGAATCCATCGTACCAACAAAAACTTTTAGATACATATGCTGAGCGGCGATTGAGTCCGAGCGCTTTGAATTTGTACCTGGATTGCAAGCTCAAATTTTATTTCCGGTACATTGCCTCAATTAGTGAGGCAGACGAGGTATTGGAAGATGTTGATCCGCGGCTGTTTGGGAACTTGTTTCACTATGCGATGGAGTTGCTTTATACCGATTTTGTTGGAAAGGAAGTGCAGAAGGAGCAGCTAAAAGCGTTGCGATTAAATAAAGCGAAAATTGAACAGGTGATTCATCAGGCGTTTGCCAAGGAATATTATAAGGAGAAGAATTTGAAAGACGTGACGATCTCCGGGAAGAACCGGTTGATCAAAGATCATTTGGAAACCTACCTGCATCGTCTGCTGGAAAATGATATGCAATTTGCTCCGTTTACTGTTGTTGCTTTGGAAGGGCAATATGAGGCGCCATTTGATGTGCCTGTTGGAAATGGACGCAAACAGATTCTGCTTGGCGGGACCATTGACCGCGTTGATGAATCAGTTGCCGGAGCACGGATCATTGATTACAAAACAGGTCGTAACCTGGTATTGAAATTCAACCAAATGGAAGAATTTTATCAGCACGAAAAACACAACCGTCCCAAGGAAATCTTTCAAACGCTCGTTTATTCCGAAATTTATAAACGATCAACCGGAAAGGCTAATTTACTCCCCTCCATTTATAAGATCGATGAATTTTTTCAGGATGAATTTCACCCCGAAGTTTTAAAACAGGGAAATCGGTTGGAATATTCTCAGGTCGCAGATCCATTTCAGGAAAGCCTGGAAGAACTGTTGCAGGAAATGTTCAGCGCCGACAATGTGTATGATCAAACTGAGGATGAACGAAAATGCCAGTCCTGCCCGTACAATGTGATTTGTCGACGAGGTTAATCGTGTTTCTTCAATAAATCAGGACGAAGTTGTTTGGTGCGTTCGTACGCCTGCTTTTCTTTCCATTCATTAATTTGTTTGTCATTTCCACTCAGCAATACATCAGGCACTTTCCAACCATTGTAGTCAGCAGGGCGCGTGTACACAGGTGGACTCAGCAGATGATCCTGGAATGAGTCGGTCAGAGCAGAAGTTTCATCGGAAATCACTCCGGGAATTAAACGAACTACACTGTCGATAATGACAGCAGCAGCCAGTTCTCCACCAGTCAAAACATAGTCACCAATAGAAATCTCCCTGGTCGTAAAATGCTCACGAACCCGTTGGTCCACACCTTTGTAGTGGCCACAAAGAATAATGATGTTTTTCTTTAGTGACATCTGATTGGCCGCTTGTTGGCTCCATTGCTCACCGTCAGGACTGGTGTAAATGATTTCGTCGTAGTTTCGTTGCGACTTCAGGTGGTTGATGGCCGCCTCAATGGGCTGAATGGTCATTACCATGCCGGCACCACCGCTAAAAGCATAATCATCCGTTCGTTTGTGTTTGTCGGTGGAAAAGTCACGAATATTGTGCACATGAATTTCGATCAATCCTTTTTCCTTGCCTCGCTTGATGATGGAGTGATTAAACGGGCTTTCGAGTAGCTCCGGTACTACAGTTAAAATATCAATTCGCATCGTCCTGAATTTTGTGCAAAAGTAACAATAGTTGGGAGATTCAGAGCGTACAAAATATTTCAATTACATATCTATGAGTGTACATAAGATGACATATTGACTTGATTAGAAGCGATAAGTCGGAAATAATGACTGGTTTTTGTCGTCGAAAAAGTGAAAATTGACGGGTTTGGTATGGTGGAATAGAACTTGAAATGTGGGAATCAGAAAATGATTAAAAACAAACAATTTTAAGGAGGATAAATTATGAAACTAGTAAATGTGAATCGCCCGGTATACCGGTACAACCCAGTTGATCAGTTGATGAACGATTTCTTTAATAACAACCATTTTGCAGATCGCCTTGAGCAAAGAGAACTTGGTTTTTCACCGAAAACAAACCTGGTTGAAAGCGATGATAAAATTGTGTTGGAACTGTTGGTTCCCGGTTTTGAAAAAGATCAGATTAAATTGTCGGTAGAAAATAATGTTTTGACAGTGAAAAGTAACTTGGAAGAGCAAAATGAAAAAAGCGATGAATTAAAATATTCTCGTGTTGAATTTGAAAAACAAAATTTTGAGAAGAGCTTTAAGCTGTCTGACAAACTGGATCAAGAAAAAATAAACGCTGATTTTAAGAATGGCATTCTAACAATTACACTGGCAAAAAAGGAAGAAGCCATACCCGTAAAAAGACAAATTGAAATTGCATAAAAAGTATTTGCTAAATCTTTTACACAAAAGCTGCCTCACTGGCGGCTTTTGTTGTTTCTGTGCCAATGTTTTTCTTACTTTAGTGATGTTTTATTTGAGTATTCGTACTTAATATTTTATTTTCGTATGCAAAGGGATCCTAATTCTCTGATAATTACATAGTAATTTAAAATTTTATTTCATGAAGCCTAAAGATCTAAAAAACTCGAACGATGAGTTAAAAGCATCATCTGAAAATATGGATGATGCTAATACGCCGGAAGTAAACCAAAACCAAACAGCAGCAAACGATGCTAATGAAGCCAAAAAGGTTGCTGACGAGGGAAAAACAGAAGTGAGTGAAAAGTCAATAAATAATACTCCGGACGAAGAGGTTGTTGGAGCTGCAGAAGAGCAGGAAGCCTCGGAATTAGAGCGGGCTTTGGAGCAAGAGGTGATTGATGCAGGGTCTCCTGAAACAGTGGCTGATGAAACAAGTAGCAAATCAGAAACAGAACCTGCAGCGGATGCCGCAGGGGAAGTGGTTGAAGAAGTAGCGGAAGAGTCGAAAGATGAGCCTGTCAAAGATGAAGTAAAAAAGGATGAGACCCCGGAAGTAGAAAAACAAGAAGAAAAAGCAGTACCTAAAAAAGCTTCGGGAAAGGTTGAGAAAGAGAAAGCTGAAGAACCAATTGCTGAAGAAAATATTGAAGAAACGGACGCAGAGTCCCCATTAGAAGAAGGAAAAGCAGAACCCGGGAAGGATAAAGTAGAAGAAGAAAAAGCGGCAGAAGTCGAAACTGCAGAAGTAGTCGAAGCTAAAACAGCACCTGAAAAGGCGAAGGAAGAGAAGCCAGAAGAGCCGGTGGTTGAAGAAAAACCGGAGAAGGAGGAAATTGCTGAAAAGGAACAACCAGCTGCAGAGGCAAAGGAGGAAAAAACACCTGAAGAAGAACCTTCAGCTCCGCAAGCTGAAGCCAGTTCTGAAAGCGATAAGGAAGAAAAGAAAGCAAAAGAGGAAGCTCCAACTCCAGAGCCGGTTGATTATGCTGGTTTAAATGAAGTGGAGTTGATCAATGCCTTGCGTGATTTGTTGACAAATCACGCTGACGAAGATATTAAAGCGGATATTGATAGCATCAAAGTCAATTTTTATAAAAAACACCACGCTTTAGTTGAAGAAGAAAAAAAGAAGTTTTTGGAAGATGGTGGTGCAGAAGAAGATTTTGAGTCATCGGATACCATCTACGAGGAAGATTTGCGGGAACTTCTGAAAGATTTTCGCCAATTGCGTAGCAAGCATCATCGCCAGTTGGAAGATGAGAAAGAAGAAAATCTTCAACGGAAATACGAAATTATTGAAGATATCAAAAACCTTGTTAACCGCAAGGAATCAATCAATAAAACATTTCAGGAATTTCGCGATCTACAACAAGAATGGCGTGAAATTGGTCCTGTTCCACAATCAAAATTGAAAGATTTGTGGGAGACCTATCACCACCATGTTGAGAATTTCTACGATTACATCAAGATCAACCGTGAGTTACGCGATCTGGATTTGAAGAAAAACATGGAGGCCAAAATTAACTTGTGCGAAAAAGCAGAAGAATTATTAGTCGAGCCATCCGTGATCAAAGCATTCAATATTTTACAGAAGTATCATGAACAGTGGCGTGAGATTGGCCCGGTTCCACGTGATAAGAAAGAGGAATTGTGGGAGCGATTCAAGGCAGCCACTTCAAAAATTAATAAAAAACACCAGGAATATTTTGAAAACCGGAAAAAGGAGCAAAAGAAAAACCTGGAAGCTAAAACAGTACTTTGTGAAAAAGCCGAAGAAATTGCCAACCTGGAAATTGATAACCACAAAGAATGGGATAAGAAATCTCACGAACTGATTGAATTGCAGAAGGTTTGGCGGACGATTGGTTTTGCGCCGAAAAGAGATAATAACCGCATTTACGAACGTTTCCGCAGCGCTTGCGATAAATTCTTTGATGCGAAGCGTGAATTTTACGCTCAGAATAAAGAGCTTCAAATGAACAACCTGCAAATCAAAACGGATTTGTGTGTGCAGGCAGAAGCGTTGAAAGATAGTGAGGATTGGAAAAAGACCACGGAAGAATTTATTCGTATTCAGAAAAAATGGAAAGAAATTGGTCCTGTTCCTCGAAAGTATTCTGATTCAATTTGGAAACGTTTCCGGGCAGCCTGCGATTTCTTCTTTGAAAATAAATCCAAACATTTCCATCATGTGGATGAGGAACAGGTTGAAAATCTGAAACTCAAAAAAGCGCTCATCGAAGAAGTTAAAAATTACAAGCTGACCAAAGATGAAGATGCAGACTTGCAGCAGATCAAAGAGTTTCAGCGCCGCTGGACCGATATTGGTCACGTTCCGTATCGGGACAAAGACAAGGTGCAGAATGAATTCAGGAATGCGATCAACATCCATTTTGATGGGCTAAAAATTGATGATCAACAGCGGAATTTGTTGAAATTCAAGACGAAAGTAGTTAACCTTTCAGGGACTGCTCGCGGAAACAACAAAATGCGTTTTGAGCGCGATAAATATGTCAGCAAGTTGAAACAGATGGAGAGCGATTTGATTCTTTTAAATAATAATATTGGCTTTTTTGCCAATACGAAAAATGCTGAATCGTTGATAGAGGATGTGAACAAGAAGATTGAGGATACCAAGGAGAAAATCGAATTTCTCAAGGAGAAGATCAGTATAATCGACTCTATGGATGATGAAGATTAACCTTTCGAAAATACAGACCCGCTTTTTAAAGCGGGTTTTTTCATGATTTTTTCATATTATATCAAGGGTAAGTTTAAGCGCAATTGGTTTTATTGATTAACTTTGTGCGTTTTTAGGAACGAATAAAAATTATACGATTTTGTCAGCAACTAAGTACATCTTTGTCACAGGAGGTGTGACCTCCTCTTTAGGCAAAGGCATATTAGCCAGTTCTTTGTCTAAGTTATTGCAAGCCAGAGGTTATTCCGTTACCATTCAAAAACTTGATCCCTACATTAATGTTGATCCGGGTACCCTGAATCCATACGAGCATGGTGAGTGTTTTGTCACCGAGGATGGTGCAGAAACGGATTTGGACTTGGGCCATTACGAGCGTTTTTTGAATGTCCCAACCTCACAGGCCAACAATGTGACCACCGGCCGTATTTATCAATCCGTTATTAATAAAGAACGTCGGGGAGATTATTTGGGAAAGACCGTGCAGATTATCCCGCACATTACTGACGAAATTAAACGTAAAATAAAATTCCTGGGTAACAAGCGGAACTACGATATCGTGGTGACCGAAATAGGCGGAACGGTAGGCGACATTGAATCATTGCCGTATATTGAAGCTGTTCGTCAGTTGAAGTGGGAGATGGGCTCCAACGCTTTGGTGGTTCATTTGACTTTGGTTCCGTTTTTGGCGGCCTCAGGCGAATTGAAAACCAAACCCACCCAGCACTCGGTAAAAGCGTTATTGGAAAATGGAGTTCAGCCCGATGTGTTGGTATTGCGTACCGAGCACGATCTGGGAATCAGCATTCGCAAAAAAGTGGCGTTGTTCTGTAATGTTGACATTGATGCGGTGGTTCAGTCCATTGATGTGTCAACCATTTATGATGTGCCCAACAAAATGCTGGAGGAAAAGCTGGATCTTACCGTTTTGAAAAAAATGAAGCTTCCTTCTAAAAACGAACCAGATTTAAAAGAGTGGAATGCTTTTCTGGATAAATTAAATCACCCGGAGCGTGAAGTGGAAATTGGACTGGTAGGTAAATATGTCGAATTACAGGACGCATATAAATCCATTTCTGAAGCATTGATCCATGCCGGAGCCACCAATCGTTGTAAAGTCAATCTGCGTTGGATCCACTCCGAAGAATTGACGCCGGAAAACGTGGAAGAGCAGTTGGCAGGACTTTCGGGCGTCATCATTGCGCCGGGATTCGGCCATCGTGGCATAGAAGGAAAGATCAAAGCGACCCAATATGTCAGGGAAAATAATATTCCGTTCCTTGGAATCTGCCTTGGAATGCAAATTGCTGTAGTCGAGTATGCCCGAAATGTATTAGGTATGGAAGGCGCCGATTCAACTGAAATGAATGACAAGACACCATTCCCCGTAATTGCTCTGATGGAGGACCAAAAAGGGATTACCGAAAAAGGTGGTACCATGCGTTTGGGAGCCTATGATTGTCATGTGGTCAACAAAAAGTCGAACTTTTATAAAGCTTATGGTAAAACTGAAATCCGTGAGCGCCATCGTCATCGGTATGAATTTAACAACGATTACCTGGAGGCTTTCAAGCAATCAGATATGAAGCCGGTTGGAATTAACCCGGATACCGATTTGGTTGAAGTCATGGAAATTCAGGGACACAAATGGTTTGTCGGGGTTCAGTTTCACCCGGAATACAGCAGTACGGTGTTGAACCCCCATCCCTTGTTTGTCGCATTTGTAAAAGCAACTATAAGCTAATTCAGAAATAAAAAAATATGGATAGAAATACGATAATTGGGATTGTTCTGATTTTTGGGATCCTAATTGGTTTTGGTTATTTAAACAGGCCTTCACAGAAAGAAATTGAAGCTGCAAAGAGGCGCCAGGATTCAATTGCACAGGTAGAAGCCGTGCAAAAGCAGAAAGCTGACGCTTTGGAGCAAACAAACAATGTTCGTCAGGATACCCAGGATTCTGCATCAATGCAAAGTCATGGGCAGAACCAGGCAGCTCAGGCAGATTCATCTAAGATGATGTCTGACATGTATGGTGCGTTTGGTCAGGCAGCACAAGGTGATGACAAGTTTATTACCTTGGAAAACAACCTGATGAAAATGACCATTTCAACCAAGGGAGGTAAAGTTTACTCGGTTGAACTGAAAGATTATGAGACGTATGATTCGCTGCCATTGATCTTGTTTAATGGAAAAGATAACCAGTTTGGGTTGAATTTCTTCTCTCAAAACAGAAGCATTCAAACCGATAATTTATACTTTACGCCTTCCACTTCTCAAAGTGATATCGTGGTCGATGGACCAAAAGTGAAAAAGGGGAAAAAGGCGAACGAAGATTACAACAAGGACAACAGCTTTGGAAGCGAGACGTTGACCATGCGCTTGAATGTTGGAAACGGTCGTTACATTGAGTACGAATATACCATGGGATACAACTCTTACATGGTTGGTTTCAATGTGAAAACAGTTGACATGGACAACTTGATTGCCCGCAACACCAATTACCTGAATTTTAATTGGGGTTATTTGGCGCCACGGCAGGAGCGTCCTTCCAAATATGGTGAAGATCGATATACAAAGGTTGCCTACAAATATTACCAGGACGAAGTCGACAAGATGAGTGCTGAGAAGTCGGCAGAAGAAACATTGAAAACGCCGGTGAAATGGATCAGTTTTAAAGAGTTGTTCTTTAATTCGACCATTATCGCAGATTCTTCATTTCCCACGGCCGATGTGAAATTTGACTACATTAAGGACGATCCAAAATACATTGCCAATTTCTTTGCTGATATTGCTTTGCCGTATGATGGCAACCCAAAGCAGAATTATGGCATGAAATTTTACTTTGGGCCAAACCACTATACGACCCTGAAACAGTACGGTTTGTCGATGGAAAGCCTCATCAACCTTGGATACGCCATCGTGCGTCCGGTAAATAAATGGTTGATCATTCCCGTCTTTAACTTTTTGCGGAATTACATTTCAAATTTCGGAATCATCATCTTATTACTGACAGTCTTCATCAAATTGATTGTGTTCCCATTCACCTATAAATCGTATGTTTCGCAGGCGAAGATGCGGGCCTTGAAACCAGAAATTGACGAGCTCAATGAAAAGTATGGCAAAGGCAAGGAAAAGGCAATGGAAAAACAACAGGCCACTATGGCGCTTTACAAAAAGGCCGGGGTGAATCCTTTGGGCGGATGTTTGCCGATGTTACTCCAGTTCCCGTTCCTGATCGCCATGTTCTTCTTCTTCCCAACATCAATCGAGCTGCGTCAGCAGAGTTTCTTGTGGGCACACGATTTATCATCGTATGATTCTATTTTTCACTTGCCATTCATCATCCCATTTTATGGCGATCATGTGAGTTTATTCTGTTTGTTGATGACCGTGACCACCGTCATTTCAACAAAATTGAATTCTCAGGCGGCAAGCAGTCAGCAGATGCCTGGAATGCAAACCATGATGTACATTATGCCGGTCATGTTCTTATTCATTTTGAACAATTACCCGGCTGGTTTGAGTTATTACTACTTCCTGGCTAACTTGATCACCATCGGTCAGATGTACATTTTCCGTGCATTGATTGATGAAGATAAGATTCGGCTGCAATTGCAAGCAAAACAGAAAAAATCGGGTGGCGGAAAGAAATCAAACTTCCAGAAACGACTCGAAAAAGCCGCCAAAGATCGGGGAATGCAACTCCCTAAAAAATAATATTGAAAAAATGCTGTCAGTTTTGGCAGCATTTTTTGTAAATTATCGTTCTTAAATTTTTAAACTGGAACGATGTATCAATATCAAGCTGAAATACAAAAAATCATTGATGGCGACACCTATAAAATCGATATCGATTTGGGCTTGTCGGTTTGGATGCGTGGCGAACACGTGCGCTTATATGGAATAGACACTCCTGAGGTGTATGGCGTGAAAAGAGATTCTGAAGAGTACCGGAAAGGGAAAGCAGCATCTGATTTTGTGAAGTCACTAATTAAGAAAGGAACGCTGGCCGTGGTGGAAACCATCAAAGATGAAAAGGGAAAATTTGGCCGGTACCTAGCAGTCGTTTACGTGCAAATGCCTGAAGATGTGCTCGAAGGACATGACAATATTCGGGCGATTGGAAATTTTTACTGTATCAATGACTTGTTGGTTGCAAAAGGATTGGCTCGTCTGTATTTTTTATAGTCTGAAAGTCCACGATTTCAAATTCTTTCAATGATCGCACAAACTCCTCGACCACCTTATTATGCCGTGATTTTTAGCTCGGTTCGTACGGAAGTTGATGAAGGTTATGAGGTCATGTCTGACCGTATGATGGAACTTGCTGCTCAACAAGATGGGTTCCTCGGAGTGGAATCGGTGCGTAATGATTTGGGCATCACGGTGTCTTATTGGAAGGACCTTCAGTCGATTCGCAAGTGGCGGGACCACATTGAACATTCACTGGCACGTAAACTGGGACGTGAAAAATGGTACCAAAGCTATAAAACACGTATTGCATTGGTAGAACATGACTACCGATTTAAAAAGTAGCACAACTTTACACTGAAAATAAACAACTATGAAGAAATATTATGCATTAATCCTGGCAACAAGTTTCCTCTGGACGGCTTGTTCAGCGCCTAAAAAAAAGCAAAAGAAGGAACCAACAAAAACAGCCATTGAGAAGAAGGCTGATGAATATGTTCCTTTTAAATTAACAACTGACCTTTCCAAGCTGACGGAAAAGCAAAAGGAGATGTTGCCTTACTTGTTTAAAGCAGCCAAAATTATGGACGACATCTTTTGGCAGGAAGCCTACGGTAACAAGGATTCTATTCTGGCAAAGGCTACTGGCCCGGCTATGGAAAAGTATTTAAAAATCAACTACGGCCCATGGGATCGTTTGGACGGGAATAAGCCGTTTGTGGAGGGTGTTGGTAAAAAGCCGGCTGGTGCCAATTTTTACCCGGTCGATATGACCAAGGAAGAATTTAACAATTGGGATGACGCAACCAAAAGTAGTTTGTACACCATGGTTCGTCGCGATAAAAATGGGAAACTCGAGTCTATCCCCTATCATGTTTTTTTCAAAAGCCAAATTGAGGAAGCAGTTGGCTACATTCAGAAAGCGGCTGAATTGGCGGAAGATCAGGGCTTGAAAAAATACCTGGATTTGCGTGCGGATGCTCTGTTGAGTGACAACTATTACGACAGCGACATTGCCTGGCTGGATATGAAGAATAACACCATCGATTTTGTGGTTGGCCCGATTGAAAGCTACGAAGATCAATTGTTTGGATACAAGGCTTCGCACGAAGCATATATTTTGGTAAAAGATAAAGAATGGAGCCAAAAGCTGGCCAAGTATGCAGCTTTGTTACCAGATCTTCAAAAAGCGCTGCCATGCAAGCCTGAGTACAAGAAGGAAATGCCTGGAACCGATTCTGATTTGAATGCTTATGATGCCATTTATTATGCTGGTGATTGCAATGCCGGAAGCAAAACAATTGCCATTAACTTGCCGAATGATGAACGGGTTCGTGATAATAAAGGAAGTCGCAAGTTACAGTTGAAGAATGCCATGAAGGCTAAATTTGATAAAATTTTGGTACCAATCGCTAATTTGTTGATCGACAAAGATCAACGTCAGCACGTGAAATTCAAGGCATTTTTTGAAAATACCATGTTTCACGAAGTGGCTCATGGATTGGGACTTGGGAACACCATCGATGGCAGCCAGACTGTTCGCAAAGCATTGAAAGAAACCTACAGTACCATGGAAGAAGGAAAAGCAGATATTCTGGGATTGTGGGTGGTTTACAAATTGAATGAAATGGGCGAATTCACCAACAAAGACCTGATGGATAATTTTGTAACGTTCATGGCCAGTATTTTTCGCTCAGTTCGTTTTGGTGCATCGGATGCACACGGGAAAGCCAACATGATTCGTTTTTACTATTTCCAGGAGAAAGGTGCTTTTGAGCGTGACGCTGCTACTGGAACTTATCATGTT
>DATFMO010000496.1:0-2077 GCA_035266925.1 Sunxiuqinia sp.
TAGTACATATCTTTGTAATACACCAAATCGGGCGCCCAAACGGAGCCCACATAGTTGGTCAAGGCATGGCTCACGCGCGTCCAGTGGATCAGGTCGGTCGAGTGCCAGACCAGCAATCCGGGATAGTATTCAAATGAAGAATGGGTCATGTAAAAATCCTTGCCTACCCTGATCACCGATGGATCAGGATAATCGCCACCAAGGATGGGATTTTGATAGGTTCCTTCTCCAATCTCCGTGGATGAAGTACTTTTTGCTTCTTTATTGGACTGAGAACAAGAAAATAGCAATCCGATTGCAATCAATAAAAGGCTAAAATTGCAAACTCTGACCAAACAACTCTTTCTTTTGTTTATTGGGGTTCGATGATAAATTTTTGTCATTTCAAAAACAGTTTAAGGTTATAAATTAATTAGTTGGTGCCATAACATTTTCCGCTATATCATTTTTCTTCAGCCAATCCGGGTATGCATCCAACACCTGCTGCGGAGCATAGGTATACCAACGATAACCGCTTCGACGTTCGCGCCCCAGATCGCTCATGTGATAAACAATCGTTTTGTCGCGGTCACAAAACATCGGCTTTCCGGTTTCCAGCTCAGAATAACGAGGCCAAATTGGAGGAGCCAGCAGGTCATGAACAACCCGGGCGTCGTAGTTGTGAACTTTATATTTTGAAACATACTTAGGTGCCGTGGGGTCATAAATGCAGCGTAAGTGTGGGATTTTCGCACTATCAAACCATTTTACAGCAGCCTGCACTGCGCCTATTATTTTATCATTTGGATGAGCAATACTCATGAGTAACAGAACGATGGGGGCACTTTCATCGTTGCTCATACATGGTGGTTCGAAAGTTCTCGCCCAGGCTGGTTTCAGCGTGACTTCATCATGCTGCTGACACCAGATTTTTTTAACTCCATCCTCCACAATTTGAGTTTTTAAGATACAGTCCAGCCCTTTGTCATAAGCATCTCTCAATTTTTCGCGCATGTCTTTACCAATGAAGTAAAATGTAAGATCCTCATCTGCAATTCGTTTCAAGGTATTCATCACACCAACATAGGCACCATCGTTAAAAGTAATATGGGTGCTGTAGCCAGCGTTTGACGGCAATGGCGGATAATATTGCGGCCAGCCACCATTTTCATATTGGGCATCTAGAATGAACTGCAATCCTTTCAGGCAACCTTCTTTGAAACGTTCCTGGTGTGTGATATCGTAGGCTTTTGCCAAATAGTTGATTTGCGTGTAAGTCGTGCTGTTGTCAAATGTAGTATGCAAAATCGCCTTTGCAGCTTTCAGTTTATCTACTTGTTCATCCGTCAATATGGCTCGCATATCATAGTTTTTGGGCCATCCACCATTGTCGCGTTGAAACAGCAACATGTTGTCAGCAATCTTGGTAATCTCTGTTTCAGGGTACTGAGGTTTTCCGGGTAGCGGATGAATCACTGCGCCATCCGAAAAGAAATCATACCAATGGTGCACGCTGTCATAAAACGGATGTGTATCAATACTCGGTTCTTCGTTGTTCGTATTTTGTGCCAACAGCGAAAAGTTAAACAGGCAAACAATGGAAGCGATCAACACTCGTTTGCCAAGCTTTTTCAGTTTTTGATTCATGATTTATCTATGTTTAATTTTTAGGTTTCTTCTTTTTATTTTGAATTCACTTCTGCTTGATCGACTGTAAATAATTAATCAACAGTCGCATGTTTTCGATGTATTTTTCGGTTGAGATGTATTTGGTGCCCGTATCGTTCCAATAGGGCGAAGTATCCGTTTCGTCCCCAACATACGTCGATGCATATTTGTCAGTGGGTTCTTTCTTCTGGCCATCACCGATATACGGATGACTAATCATTACATGTGACATCAGCCAACGATTGTGTTGATCCAATGAACTGATAATTTGCTGCAACTCCGTCCAGCTCGGTACCCGATCGATATTTTCCAGATTCAAATTACAACTTTTCTGCGGCGTTTTATCACCGGAATATTTCGCGGGTTTCAGGGGTGAATTTTCAACTACAACATCCGGATCCATCGACTTTAAACTGTCATAGGTTGCTTT
>DATFMO010000497.1:0-2957 GCA_035266925.1 Sunxiuqinia sp.
GCAGAACAAACGGCTGCCCTCAACGAGTTGGCCCGGCGAGTGATCAATCCCTACCTGGTAATGACCCTCGTATTGGTGCTGATGGGAATTGCCGTGCGACTCGCCCCCCTCCCCGACCTGGAAACGGAGCAGGAGGACGAGCTGGAGACCAGCTTAATTTCAATCAAGAAAAATATTTTTGCCTTTCCGCACCTTATCCTCGGCGTGCTAGCGTTGTTTTTATATGTAGGTGTTGAAGTCATTGCCGGGGACACCATCATTCGGTATGGATTATCGCTTGGGATTCCATTGGAAACTGCCAAACATTTCACGTCCTACACCATGATGGCGATGATCGCCGGCTATATATTGGGCATCATCCTCATCCCAAAAACAATCAGTCAACAAACAGCTTTGAAAATATCAGCCGTTCTAGGCGTCGTTTTAACACTCGGCGTTGTCACATTTAATGGGATTGGGTCAGTCACTTTTGTGGCATTGCTCGGACTCGCCAACGCCATTGTTTGGCCAGCCATCTGGCCGCTGGCGATTCACAATCTGGGGCAGTTCATCAAAACCGGGTCAGCTCTGCTCATTATGGCTATTGCTGGAGGTGCACTAATGCCGCTGTTATGGGGAAAACTGTCCGATTCGTTTGGCTCACAGCAAGCTTATTGGATCTTAATACCAAGTTACCTTTTCATCTTATATTACGCGGTGAAAGGGCACAAAATCAAACATTGGAAAACAAAAATTAAATGACAATCCGTATGGAAACCTATATTGTAAAACGCTGTATTGAAGATCAATTCTTTCACCCCTTCCCTTAAGGGAGCGAATTGATCTTCCCTGCTGCCGGCAGCTGCCGGATCGGGGCAAACAGGGAAAATCAATTTACGAATTAGGTTCAAATACGGACAATCAATAAAAATTATCATCATGAATAACAAACCAACTCTTTTAATTTTAGCAGCAGGAATGGGAAGCCGTTACGGTGGATTGAAACAAATTGAGCCCATCGGCCCCAACGGCGAAACCATCATCGAGTATTCAATCTTCGACGCCATCCGGGCCGGTTTTGGCAAAGTGGTTTTTGTCATTCGCAAAAGCTTTGCCGACCAGTTCAAAGCCCGTTTTGCCGACAAACTCGATGGAAAAATTGAGGTGGAATTCGTCTTTCAGGAACTGGACAAACTACCAGCAGGATACAGCCTGCCTGAAGGTCGCGAAAAACCATGGGGAACGGGGCATGCCATCCTGATGGCAAAAGATGTCATCAACGAGCCGTTTGCCGCCATCAATGCCGACGACTTTTATGGGACAGAAGCGTTCCGGGTCGCCGCGGAGTTCCTGACCGGCCAAGTTTCTGAAAGCCAATATGCCATGGTGGGCTATCAGTTAAAAAACACGCTTTCGGAGTTTGGAACAGTCTCGCGCGGGATTTGCAAAACAGATGAACAAGGCAACCTGCTGGAAATTGTGGAGCGCACCAAGATCGCCCGCGAAAACGGCACCATTTATTTTACCGATGAAGACGGTTCCAAAATAGCGCTGCCGGACGACAGCCCGGCCTCCATGAACTTTTGGGGCTTCCACCCCACCCTTTTCGGGGAACTCGAACGCCTGTTCAAGCTTTTTCTCAACGAAAAGATGCACGAAAAGAAATCCGAGTTTTATATTCCCAGCGTGGTGTTTGAGCTGATCGAATCCGGAAAGGCAAAAGCCAAAGTACTGAGCGCCAATTCTCCGTGGTTTGGGGTCACCTATCCCGAAGACAAACCTTTTGTGGTGGAACAGGTGAAAAAGCTGGCCGAAAAAGGCGACTACCCGGTGAAGTTGTAGTAGTAAGTTGACGACGCTTCTAACGTTAGTCATCCTGAACTGGATTCAAGGTCTCAATAATAAGGAGACGCTGAAAAAAGTTATGCGTGAGTTTCATTAAAGAAGAAGTTTAAAAATTTTATACTGGTAGAAAAGCTGATTGTGCAAAAAGCGCGGTCAGCTTTTTTGTTTTGTCTCTCGTTCCGAAATAGCTTTCTAAAATCTATGTTCCGGATTTTGCCCCTGAATAATATTCATATTTTTCAAATTGGGTATTGGAAAATAAAATACTTGACTGTCTTAATTTATTTTGCTAACTTTCTGGTAACCAAAACGTCACCCGTCATGATCAATCTTTATAATGAACAAATAGCCCACCCGGATACTTTCAAGCAGCTTTCCGTGAGAGATTTACTTTTCGTGCATTACCAATGTCCTCAGGCTGAAAAATTAGTTGAGTTGTATAACGATTACAACCTGATTGCATTTACGTTAGACGGTGAAAGACTGGTACACCAAGGAGGAAAATCATGGAAATTAACAAGCCAAACCTCGTATTTTCAGCGTAAAACTGCCTACGTTCAGGAAGTACCAGAATCGCAAGGTTGGAAGGTGCTTGCATTTCACATCCCAGACGAATTTCTGATCCAATTCGCCGATGAATTCATGGATAATTTCTCAACGGAAAATCTACCGGAATTAACATCCGAAATGTTTATTGAGGTTGATCTGAATGAAGTAACAAGAACTTATTTTTACAGTATGCTTCCCTATTTCATCCAAAAAACACCGCCCTCTGAAAAACTACTAGAATTAAAATTTAAGGAACTGCTTTTAACGATTTTATCGAATCCCTTAAATAAACAATTGCTTGCGTATATTCTGCATCTCAGTGACTCTATCAAACCACCAATTTGGCAGGTGATGGAAAAAAATTACACCTATCATTTAAACCTCCAGGAATTTGCACGAATCGCAAGCCGCAGCCTCACTGTCTTTAAGAGGGAATTCTTTGACTATTACCAAACAACACCTGGTAAATGGCTAACCAACAAACGATTGAAACATGCCCAAATTCAGCTTAATACGACAAAACAAAACATTACTGAAATCGCTTTAAATTCCGGTTTTGAGAATGTATCGCACTTCAGCCGGAT
>DATFMO010000498.1:0-5596 GCA_035266925.1 Sunxiuqinia sp.
CCATTAATAGTTGGGAGAGCCCGGTAAACAAAGTGGGTTGCATAGCTGTTCATTGTGGTGAGGTTCGATTAATTGACAACATTGTATTTGACTAAAATAGAACAAGATGTTTATTGAAGTTTGTAAATCGAAAATACATAAAGTAACGGTTACCGAAGCAAACCTGCAATACGTTGGAAGCATCACAATTGATGAAGACCTGATGGATGCTGCCAATCTGATTGAAAATGAAAAAGTGCAGGTGGTGAATATCAACAACGGTGAACGGCTGGAAACTTATGTGATTCGAGGAAAAAGAGGATCAGGAACGATTTGCTTAAATGGACCAGCAGCACGAAAAGTAGCTGTCGGCGATGTGGTGATTATTATTTCTTACGCCACGATGGATTTTGAGGAAGCCAAAAGTTTCAAACCACATTTGGTTTTCCCGGACATTGAGACAAATAAGATCGTATAGCAAGATTTAAAACCCATAATTTAAACCCCAGGGCTTTTTTTAGCCTTGGGGTTTTTCTATTTTTACAAGATATCCTACATACCAATGAAGAACGATATCTCCCAAAAAATTTACGCTTCTTTTGAAGACTTTTTTCAAACCCTGAAAAGCTGGAAAACCCACAACGAGAAACTGGTGTTTACAAACGGCTGTTTCGACCTGGTGCATCGCGGACACATCGATTACCTGGCTGAATCGGCTAAACTTGGTGACAAACTGATCGTTGGATTGAACACGGACCAGTCAGTAAAAATGTTGAAAGGTGAAAAACGACCACTCGTTGATCAGGATTCGCGCGCAAGGGTTATGGCAGCTCTTGAAATGGTGGATGCCGTCATTCTTTTCGACGAGGAAACGCCCTACAAATTGATCGAGTCCATACAGCCTGACGTGTTGGTGAAAGGAAACGACTATGCCATTGAAGAAATCGCTGGTCACGACATTGTGCTGGGTCGTGGCGGCAAAGTTGAAACCATCACCTTAACAGAAGGTTTTTCAACCACTGCACTCATTGAAAAAATTAAAAAACTCTGAGGATGGCGAAAGTAAAAACCGTTTATGTTTGTCAAAACTGTGGTAGCCAGTCGCCCAAATGGGTGGGGCGATGCACCAACTGTGGCGAGTGGAACACCTTTGTGGAAGAAGTGCAATTGAAGGAAACCAAAAACACGCTGGCCTCCAGGACTCCCAGCAACGCCAAACCACAAAAATTGAATGAAGTCAGTGTTGAACAACTGCAACGCATTGATTGCCATAACAAAGAATTAAATCGCGTACTTGGTGGCGGACTCGTACCCGGCTCGATCGTTTTAGTGGGAGGTGAACCCGGCATTGGTAAATCAACTTTGGTGCTACAAGTCGCGCTGGATCTAAAATCGAAGAAAATCCTGTATGTATCCGGGGAGGAAAGCATTCAGCAAATTAAAATTCGCGCCAACCGGCTGAAACGCGAAAATGACAACTGTTACTTTTTAAGTGAAACGTCACTGGAAAATATCCTCACCCATTGCGAACATCTGGAGCCCGAAGTTTTAATCATCGACTCCATACAGACAGTATCGACCGCCAATATTGAATCATCGCCCGGGTCGGTGGGACAAATACGGGAGTGCACCAATGGCATTTTAAAATATTCAAAAGAACGGCAAGTGCCGACCATCCTGATTGGCCACATCACCAAGGAAGGAAGCCTGGCCGGACCGAAGGTGCTGGAACACATGGTCGATACCGTACTTCAGTTCGAAGGTGAAAACCAGTATTTGTACCGCATCCTTCGCTCGGTTAAGAACCGTTTCGGCTCCACCTCAGAACTGGGTATTTTCGAGATGAACAACGAAGGTATGCGTGAAGTCACCAACCCATCGGAACTACTGATCAACCGTGACCATGAAGGTTTGAGTGGCACAGCCATCTCTGGTGCCATTGAAGGCAATCGTCCTTTGTTAATTGAGATCCAGTCGCTGGTGAGTACCGCTGCCTATGGAACCCCACAACGCTCTTCAACCGGTTTTGATTTGCGGCGCCTCAATATGCTACTCGCCGTGCTTGAAAAACGGGCTGGTTTCAAGCTGGCTGCCAAAGATGTCTTCCTCAACATTGCGGGGGGAATCAAAGTGGATGACCCCGCCATCGATTTGGCAGTGATCTCAGCCATCCTTTCATCCAATTTCGATATAGCAATCGATAAAAATTTGTGCTTTGCCGGTGAAGTTGGATTGTCAGGCGAAATTCGTGCCATCAACAGGCTTGAGCAACGCATTGCCGAAGCTGAAAAGTTAGGGATGCAAAAGATCTTTGTCCCTCAAAATGGGAAAAGTCTCGATTTGGGTAAGTTTAATATTGAAATCGAACCGGTGAATAGAGTAGAACATTTCTTCCGCAAACTATTTCGAAAATAACAAACAAGCCGACAAACACAAACATAAACACCTACACCATAGTTATTTGAGTTTAAAACAAATTGAAGTGTGAATCTTTTTCCAAAAATGTACAGCCAATAAATCAATCGGAATTCTAACTTTGTGACAGAAATCTTTCATTTCAATGAAGAAAACAACCGCATACATCCTGATCCTTTTTATGGTTTCGGTTCTTTTTTCCTGCAAAGAGAAAAAAGGGATCCCAAAGCCTGACAACCTGATTGGTGAAAAGCAAATGGTGAGTATTTTATACGACATGCACATCAATCAGGCCTATTATAACCAATACCGGCTGGACAAAAAATTACCTCAAAATGAGGCAACCGAGCTGTATTATTCGGTACTCAAAAAGCATGGTGTTGCTGATTCAACCTTTGCCAAATCGGTCGTTTTCTATTCAAGCATGCCCAAAATTTACGAGCGCATTTACCAAAAAGTAGTTGACCGCCTGAAAATGCTACAGGAAGAGAACAACGAAAAGAAAGAAGTCAACATTCATCCTGAAAAGAAATGAAAAAGTTCGCCGCCCACTACCTCTTCCCAGTGACTGACAAGCCCATTGCAAAAGGCATTATACATGTAGATCAAAGTGGTCTGATTTTGGGCTTAATCAAATCCAATGGCCAACTTTCCGAAGAAGCCGGCCTCGAATTTCACAACGGTATCATTTGCCCGGCGTTTGTTAATGTCTACCCAGAATTTGAACCCGAACGTTTTTACAAGAAATTTCCCTTGCTGAAAGATTTTGATGAGTTGCGACCACCCAGACTCAGCACTGAAAAAGACCTGCTCGGCTGGCTTATCTCCATCCAACAGAACAACGAAAAAATTTCACTCGAACAACTCATCCGCATTTTCACGCTGGATGCCGCTAAATCCATTTCGCTCGACAAAGAGCTCGGAAGCCTACAGGAGAACAAACGCCCCGGACTGATGCTTATTTCAGGTATGGATTACCACAACCTGCGCCTTACTGCCAATAGCCACCTGAAGAGATTGATTTGAGGGTGTGACCTTAGAGGGAATGACCATGAGAGGGTGAGAACATGAGATTTCCAACAAGTACTAAGCGGTTTGTCCGGTAAGCGCATAGAAACTTATGACACAGTTGATTTGACCAAATATTTTTCCTTCTTCCTGCTACCTGAAGCTTGCTCATCAAGTATCAAGCATCCAGCATCAAACATCTTTTCCCATCTAGGGTATAATCTGTACTTTTGCTGAAAATTTTTAGCATGGCTACATTTTTGTTTGATGAGGTAATTTTTGGTCCGGTAAAAAGCAGACGGCTGGGTGTTTCTCTGGGAGTCAACCTGTTGCCAACGGACAGTAAAGTTTGTTCGTTTGATTGTATTTATTGCGAATGTGGATGGAATCCCAAAAAACGCGAAAAAAAAGCCGAATTACCAAGTCGTGAATTGGTAGCTGAGAGACTCAAGGAAAAGTTGCTTGCCATGCAGCAAGCCGGCGAACTGCCCGACGTGATTACTTTTGCCGGTAACGGCGAACCAACACTGCACCCAACATTCCCGAAAATCATAGATGACACGATTGAATTGCGTGACCAATTTGCGCCCAACTGCCGAATTGCTGTACTTTCCAACGCCACCATGATTCATCGTGAGCCCGTTTTTCAGGCTTTGCTAAAAATTGAAGACAACATTCTGAAACTGGATTCAGCCTTTGAAGAAACAATTCAACTAATTGACTGTCCCGTGGGCCATTTCGACCTGCAAATGGCCATTGACCAATTGCGACACTTTGGTAACCGTGCTATTATTCAAACCTTATTTTTGCGGGGCTCCTTTAAAGGACAGATCGTTGACAATACGACTGAAAAAGAATTGAATGCCTGGCTGGAAGCTTTGCGGAAAGTTCAGCCTAAACAGGTGATGATTTACACCATCGACCGCGACACACCAGCCCAAGGACTTGAAAAAGTTCCGTTGGATGAATTGAACCAAATAGCTGGCCGGGTTCGCGAAGCTGGTTTCGATGTGCAGGTTTCAGGTTAATAAATCCAAGCGATCAAGAATCTGTGATCAGTTCAAACTGGTTCGTGTCCATTCGGTAGAACGTCCCAGCCACTTGATTCCAACAACATAACCTTTCAAAAACAGTTTGTCTTTGTCGCCATCAAACCAGGCGTAGCAATCGTAGGTTTTACCCGATTTCGGATCATAAATCCGGCCACTCTGCCATTCCTGATCATCAGCATTGTACTTCAGCCCGGTCAGAATTTTCAACCCAACAATTGATCGACTTCGAAGGGATGCATCCGGGTTTTCATCATCAAGCGGAGGCAGGCCATTTTCATATTTTTCGGGAACCATGTACACAATTGTTCCATTGTAATTGCCGTGATCTTCGACCACTTCAATTTTGGATGTTTTTTCATCGTTCCACCATACACCAACAATTTTCTGGGCGTTTTGTGCCATGGCCATATTCAACCAAAAACTCAGTGCGAAAAGAATAAGGATTTTTTTCATATGGTCAATTTAGAGTGTTCACATTCAGCAAAACTGTTAGGCTCGTGCTAAAGATAATAGAATATCAGAAATAAAGATGACTGATGTTGAACACTGAAAATTGCCAATCTGACGGAATCAAACGTTAGTTAATTCCAGAGTCGTAACATAAAAACGAAGCATAATTGACGACCTGATTCGATGGAACCACTTCGCCCGAATGACCACGCCGAAGCATCACCATAGAAGGCTGTACCCCTACCATCCGTGCATATTCAACCAAGGTCATGATCGGTCCGTAGCCGCAAGCAGACACACTATATTTTTTCACTGCATGTTCGATGCCTTGTGCACTCATGCTCAGGATTTGGTCAATCACATGCTGGTCTTTTTCAGCTCCTGACGTTGCACTTTCGTAATGCGAAAAATCAGATGTCGCGATGACCAATATACGCTTCTTTGAATTTTGAACAGCTTTGGCAATTCTTTGAGCCAGTAAAAAGGCATTTTCGGCTGTTTGATGGTTCATCGTAATGACAACCAACCGATAACTATTGGGGTAAAAATACTGTAGCATCGGAAGTTGAACCTCACCGGAATGCTCCAATGCATGTGCCCGGTTATCAGGTTCAATATCAAGAGCCTCACAAAATTCATGATCGGCAGAGATCTTTCCAAAGGGTGTTTCCCAGGCTTCGTAGTCGCTGGTG
>DATFMO010000499.1:0-6048 GCA_035266925.1 Sunxiuqinia sp.
GGCGTGGCTGCCGACAAAGCTGAAGCTGCTAAATTGGCCATCGAGGGAGGTTGCGACATGGATATGGAAGGTCGTTGCTACGTGGACCATCTGGAACAATTGGTGAACGATGGCGTGGTGGACGAAAAACTGATTGATGATGCTTGCGCCCGGGTTTTAAAAATGAAGTTTGAACTGGGCTTGTTTGACGACCCGTATAAATACAGCAACGACGAGCGCGAGAAAGATGATATCATGAATCCGGAAAACCTGGCTGTGGCCAGGGAATCAGCTCGCAAATCTTTCGTATTGCTGAAAAATGAGAGCGACATTCTGCCTTTGAAAAAGAGTGGCTTGTCCATTGCGGTGATGGGCGAACTGGCCGAAGATAAAGACAGCCCACTGGGAAGCTGGCGTGCCAAAGCCATCAAAAACTCGGCCGTTTCGGTGATTGAAGGCATCAAGAATTTGAAAGGCCAGCAAAATGATATTCAATTTACCGAAGGCGTTCGGTTGATTGATGGTGAAAAGAGTTTCCGCAGCGAATTGACTTTTAACACGACCGACAGCAGCGGTTTTGAAGCAGCCCGTGAAATGGCCAAAAAGTCTGATGTGGTCGTTTTGGCATTGGGTGAAAATTGTTTCCAGACAGGAGAGGGCAGGAGCCAGACCAACATCAGCTTGAAAGGCTTGCAAAAACAATTCTTCGATCAGATTTACAAGGTGAATCCAAACATCGTGGTCGTGTTGATGAATGGCCGCCCCGTTGTTTTGGGAGACATTGCTGACAAAGCCAAAGCCATTCTCGAAGTGTGGCAACCCGGTTCTGAAGCAGGCAATGCCATTGCTGAGGTGCTGTTTGGCGACTATGCTCCAAGTGGCAAATTACCGGTTTCGTTCCCATTGGTAAATGGACAGGAACCCATCTATTACAATCACATGAGCACCGGACGTGCAAAAGCCACCGAGGACGTTTTTTGGTCGCACTATACGGATGCCAGTAACGAACCTCTTTACCCGTTTGGTTACGGATTGAGCTACACCAAATTTGACTATTCCGATATCACATTGAATAAAAATCAAATCAAATTTGGTGAACCGTTGCGGGCTTCAGTGGACGTAAAAAACGTTGGCGATCGCGAAGGAACAGAAGTCGTCCAATTGTACATCCATGATTTATTTGCTTCGGCGGCACGCCCGGTCAAAGAGTTGAAAGGATTCAAAAAAGTGACCATCCCGGCCGGAGAAAGCAAAACAGTCAGCTTCACGCTAACAGATAAGGATTTAGCCTTTTACAACATCAACAAAGAATGGACTGCTGAACCCGGTGATTTCAAGGTGTTTGTTGGAACCAATTCCCGCGATGTCAAAGAGGCTTCGTTTAAGTTGGTGAAATAGAAAAATTGATTTCGAGTATCTATAAATTTGGTATTTAAAGGACCTGAAAACAATAGAAGACAGTTGAAAACTGTTGGATACAATTGTTTTCGATGGTCTAACATCGCCTTCCATTGTTTTCAGAAAAATTTGAACCCATTATAAACTGAAATCAGATCAGGCGACTTATTCGAATTGATTAAAATATGAGAAGGGCTTTTCTTGAAAGGCCCTTTTTTTATGTGTAAATTTGAGTGAATGCAAAAATGAGAAATCATGAAAACAATCAATCCATTTACGAACGAGGAAGTCACCCAATACCAAAACCATAGTGAATTTGAAGTTAAACGAATCATCAAGGAAGTTGACCAGGCTTTTAAATCATGGCGGGAAATCAGCTTTGATGAACGGAAAAATTACTTGCTGAATTTGGAAAATCAATTGCTGGAAAACCAGGAGGAATTGGCCGAATTGATTGTCACAGAAATGGGCAAAATCAAAAAGGAGGCCTTGGGTGAAGTCAAGAAATGTGCTTGGGTTTGTCGCTACTATGCAGAAAATGGAGCCCAGTTTCTTCAAAATGAAACCATTAAAACGGAGTCCTCCGAATCGTATGTGAGCTTTCAACCCATCGGAACTGTGCTGGCTGTAATGCCCTGGAATTTTCCATTCTGGCAGGTCTTTCGTTTTTTGGCGCCAGCCCTGATGGCAGGTAATACAGGCGTTTTGAAACATGCCAGCAATGTGCCGGGATGTGCCATGGCCATTGAGAATCTGGTAAAAGATGCCGGCTTGCCCGCCAATGTTTTTCGCAGTTTGTTGATTAGCGGGAAACAAGTCAAAGCGGTGATTGAAAACCCAAAAATCAAGGCGGTGACGCTCACAGGAAGCACCCCTGCCGGGAAATCTGTGGCACAAGCTGCCGGTTCTGTTCTGAAAAAGTCGGTGCTGGAACTGGGTGGCAGCGATCCATACCTCGTTTTGCCGGACGCCGATTTAGATGCAGCTGCCAAGCTCTGCGTGTCTGCCCGTCTGTTGAATGCCGGTCAAAGTTGTATTGGTGCCAAACGTTTTATCGTTCATGAGGACGTGTACGATGGATTTCGCGACCGATTCGTTAAACTGATGAAGGAGGCCACCTTTGGTGATCCAATGGATGAAAAATCGAGCATTGGCCCACTGGCCCGCATGGATTTGCGCGATGAGCTTCACGGGCAGGTAAGTGCCTCAGTTTCCAAAGGAGCCAAAATATTGTGCGGTGGTTTTATCCCAGAGGGAAAGGCGCCATTCTATCCACCAACCGTATTGGAAAATATTAAACCCGGAATGCCTGCCTACGAAGAAGAATTGTTTGGACCAGTGGCTTCATTAATTAGAGTTTCCTCGGAAGAAGAGGGCGTTAAGATTGCCAACGACACCGTTTTTGGACTCGGCGCTGGTGTTTTTACATCCGATATTGAAAAAGGCAAGCAACTGGCTGAAAAAGGTCTGAATGCAGGGTGTGTCTTCGTCAATGACTTTGTAAAATCAGATCCACGATTGCCTTTCGGTGGCGTCAAAGAAAGTGGCTATGGCCGAGAACTGTCAATCTTTGGTATCCGCGAGTTTGTCAATATCAAAACGGTGGTTGTGAAATAAAATGACTGGTTAATCCAGATAAGTATAGAGACAACATAGAAGGGGTAGGCTGGGTGCCGCGAATTTCAATTCGCGGTAAGTTGCTTCAATTCATAAACCGCACAATCCACACAAAACCAACAATAGCGAGCAGGATGAACGTAACGAGCGTGATTTTGTCGATTAGCTTCTGACGACGGTGCCAGTCCTTGGTTTTCAGTAGAAAACTGTCTTTTGCTTCACGTGAAACCTTTTTGAATTGAAGTGTTTGGTGCTTTTCTTTCAACACGATTGGATCTTCAGTATTGAAATAAGCTTTCTTTTTTCGCAAGGCGCGGTTGTTTTTTATCCGTGCAATCATATCGGCTACATGTCCGGCGTAGGATAGAAGCATAATGCGGGAGGTTTTGAATTTACGCATTAAGTTAACAAAATAAATTAATTTTTCTCAATTTAATTATTTTTCTTTCTATAATAATTTGTATTTTACATCGTAATAGATCATGAATTGAAATGAAAAAGGAAATCCGAGCAAATTTCTCCATAACGGGAATTTTAATTTTTTCTATTCTGTTAATATCGTGCAGGAAAAATGATAGATATCCGGAAGTTTCAACCACTGAGCCGACCGATGTCACCTCAACTACGGCAACTTTAAATGGGACTGTAAATGCAAATGAAGTAGCTACAATAGTCCATTTTGAGTTCGGTTCCGATATTTCTTATGGGCAAACCGTGTCGCCAGTTCAAGATTCGTTGAATGGAAACGATCCCGAAAATATCAGTGCTCTCGTTACTGACTTAAGTCCAAATACAACCTATCATTTTCGGATTATGGCTTCCAGCGATCGCGGAGTGATGGAAGGAGGGGACATGTCTTTTACGACATCTCCGAGATTATCGACTTTGCAAATAGACGACATTAGTCCTGATATCGCAATAACAGACCTAAATCCGGATAAAGTTTTAATCTCGTCGAACGAACAAGTTGAGTATACTGTTGATCTGGACAATGATCAGCTTCCCGATCTAAAATTCACATGTTTCTCCAGCTACATTGGAGGTGGCATGTATATGGGAAATACCGAATTAGGCGTTGAGACGTTAACCTCAGAAACTTTTGTATTAACAGATTCTGTGTCTCCAAATGTTTTTTCATCCGGTGACACAATTCATTTGGGTGATAAATGGAAGGCCGGTTCTTTAAGGCTGTTGAAATGGGGGCGTAGTTATCCGCCATCGCCTCAAGGCGGCGATTCTAGTTGGTCTGGAAATTGGTACAACCAAGCTAATAGATATATTGGAATTAAATTTAAGGATCGTTTAGGCTGGGTAAAACTTTCGACATCGATTTACCAATTAGCAGTTCAAGAGTACGGTCTTCAGAAATAAGCTTATCGCTCTGCTATCAACGAATGGTTCCGGGTTCGCCCAAAACAGCAGTCCTATTTCTTCCAATCCAGCAACCGTTTTTCACCTTCCAATTTCTGAATGTCGCCAATTTCTTGGGTCACTTCAATCACGCCTTTGTAGATGCCGTTTTCATCGCGAAGGGCAAAATACTGGATCAGGATTTTTTCACCTTTAAAATCGATCCAAAAGCTTGCCTGATCTTTTTCATCGTTTCGAAAAGCAGAAACGATTTCTTCGACCACATGCACACTTTCGGGCGGATGGCAATTGTGGATTTTGCGGCCAATGATGGCTTTGGTTCGCGGGAATATGCGCTTTTTCGGCGTTGAAAAATAACGGACAGTGTCCTGCTCATCCACAAATGTGATGTCAACAGGCAGGTGATTGAAAATTAACAGAAGTTGTTCTGGTGTTCCATTCCCGGTTCCGAGGTTGACTGTTGTTCCATCACAAAAAATTACACTTTCTGTTGTTTCCACTTTTGCCGGAGAAACATAGGGAAAACCAATTTCATGGCTGTCCACCAACATTTGCTGAATGGCCTGTTGAGGAATGGTTTCCAAAATATGTGGAAAGAGAATGTATTCTTCGCGGAAACGAATGGCAAACACATTGAAAAACAGATCGCCGGTCAATCGATTGAAAGTTGACAAATCCAGGGAATTAGTCGAAAGTGCTTGGATAACACCCTTCAATTGTTGGCGAATATCATCATGATACGACCACATGAGTTGCACACAACGGAAATCGTCCCAATGTTTTTCAAGGGCAGGGAAGAGGACATTCTCCTTGATTTGGTAATGCTTTTCGTATTTAAGGAATCTGGTCAATTTTTGCAGGAGATTCGTTTTGGCTGCTTTATCTCCGGAATTCTCATTCAGTGTTTTGATGTCGATTTTCATCGATTTCAACAGTTTTTCCATCTCCGCATTGTTGTGAATCAGGAGATCGAGAAAACTGTCTTTTTCCGGTTTGATTCCCGGATAACTTTTTAGTGGCAAATGAAAAAGGTGCAGCATTTTATTGGTCGCCGGTTTCAACTCAGAGAAGTCAAGGTCATGAAATTCCTTCACCATCACGTCAAAAAGGGCGATGACTTCTGAGGGGATCACCTGGCTGATTAATTGTTCGTTGGCTTTTACCAGTTTCGCCTTATCGGTGGTAACCATCATTTGCCACGCAAAATCGACTAGTTGGTTCACCCGTTTTTGTTTGTGGTTTGTAAATTCTGACATTTTATTTCCGTTTCTTTTTACTGGATTTGGCTTTTGGATTGAATGCCAGGCAACGATTGACCCACCGTTCCAAATCGTCATCCAAATCGGTTCCTTTTTGGTTCACAAAAATATAGCCTTTCATTGGTTGACTTGAGAAATCCATGGGGCGAGCGCCATCATCATTTAAAAATTGATTTTCATTTTCGGGGTCAATCCGGGCCATCAGGTCATTTTTAATTACGCCCAAGCACATTTTATCGTTCACCATGAAACAGGTGCCACCGAACATTTTCTTTTCTTCATAAGTCGCTTTCTGCTCCTGAAGGATTCGTTGAATTCGTTCCGCTAAAAATTCATCGTAAGCCATAATTTTCAAATTTTGATTGCGTCAAGTTATAATATTCATGACGAAGATGGAAAGTGTGTCGCCCAAATTTATTTAGGA
>DATFMO010000500.1:0-5295 GCA_035266925.1 Sunxiuqinia sp.
CAGCTTCAAACTTGTAGCTTTCAATATCGCCCTTATTTTGCTGGATTTTATCCAGCAACGATTTTTCCATCTCCCACTGTGCGCGATAACGTGACTGCTCCTCTTTTAAATTGGCAATTTCCTCATTCAAGCCAGACAGCTTACTTTCGTCTTTCTCTCGCTTAATAGCCTCCCGCTCAATCTCGAGCTGTTTGATTTTGCGTTCAATTTCGTCGAGTTCTTCAGGCACGGAATCCATTTCCAAACGTAACTTCGCAGCAGCTTCATCCATCAAGTCAATCGCCTTGTCCGGCAAAAACCGGTCGGAAATGTACCGTTGTGACAATTCGACCGCAGCTATTATGGCATTATCCATGATCCGCACCTTGTGGTGGCTTTCATACCGTTCTTTCAGCCCACGCAATATTGAAATAGCACTCAAGGTATCTGGCTCATTTACCATGACAATCTGGAAACGACGTTCCAAAGCTTTATCCTTTTCAAAATACTTCTGGTATTCATTTAAAGTAGTAGCTCCAATTGCACGCAGCTCACCACGCGCCAAAGCCGGCTTCAAAATGTTGGCGGCATCCATGGCACCTTCACTTTTGCCAGCCCCCACCAAAGTGTGGATCTCATCGATAAATAAAATGATTTCACCATCCGATTTGACCACTTCGTTGACCACCGCTTTCAATCGTTCTTCAAATTCGCCTTTGTATTTAGCGCCTGCCACCAATGCTCCCATATCCAGTGAAAACAGTTGCTTGGTTTTCAGGTTCTCCGGCACATCACCGCGCACAATCCGGTGTGCCAAACCTTCGGCAATCGCTGTTTTACCGGTCCCGGGCTCACCAATTAAGACCGGATTGTTCTTGGTACGTCGTGATAAAATTTGTAGAATCCGACGAATTTCATCATCGCGGCCAATCACCGGATCCAACTTTCCGCTTCGCGCTTTTTCATTTAAATTGATGGCAAAACGATTCAATGAATTGAATTGATCTTCTGCGGTCTGACTCTGTACTTTTGCGCCTTTTCGAAGCTCGGCTACAGCAGCTTCCAGTTCTTTTTTACCAACCCCATTGTCTTTTAGTAATTTTGAGATGGTGTCACCAGTTTCCAGCAAGGCCATTAAAATATGTTCCACCGAAACAAATTCATCGCCCATTTTCCGGGAGATATCTATCGATTTTTGCAACGCTTTATTGGCATCACCGGACAGGTATTGCTCTCCACCACTCACCTTAGGATAAGAATCAATAATCCGATCCAAAGCTTGTTGAAAAATGCCGGTGTTCACCCCCATTTTCTTCAGTAAAAATCCAGTAACATTCTCCGCAGCATGCAACAATCCTTTCAATACATGGCCATTTTCAATAGCTTGTTGTTGATTTGCCTGAGCCACTTCAAAAGCATGTTGAAGCGCCTCCTGCGACTTTATTGTAAAATTATTAAAGTTCATATATCCTCCTTTTAATCTACATCTGCCCGTCACCAAAAATCTCACCACAATAGTAAATCAGGAAGTTAACAGCCATTTTGTCGGTTGTTCAACTTCGTTTTAAGAAATTTCTTCCTGATTTGAAATTTCAGAAAGGCTTTTTGTCAGTATATCATAATAAAACACGAACCATCTTCAGCCAGAAATATGAATCACGGTAAAAATGTAAAGGAAATTTTGGAATAATGCTATTCTTGCAATCAGACACGAAACTGGCGCCTATAAAATAAGAAAAGGATGGCTGGGAACCATCCTTTTCTTCTAACTTAACCAAACCTATCTCTATGAAAAAAATTACTTGTCTTTTGTTGTTCTTGTATGATACAAATGTAGGCTGAAATAGCGTTAAGAGACATCAAGCAACGTTAATAAATGTTAAGAATTTAAGATCTAAAACCGGCGCTTATTTAGAACCAAAAAAAAGCAGGTTTTTTGGGGATTTTAATATATTTGCAAACGCTTACCAAAAATTGACCGCAGTGGATTACCGAATAAAGCAAAACTGGCTGTATAACAGCCCATTTGATTGGCGATTTTCAATTCAATTGATAAAATTTGCATCTTATTAAAATGAATAATTATTAACAATATATTTTAAACTAACCCAAAAAAACACTTTATGGCAAAGTATGTTTATACGTTTGGTAATGGTGAAGCTGAAGGCAAAGCCGATATGAAAAACCTCCTTGGAGGAAAAGGAGCCAACCTGGCAGAAATGAACTTGATTGGTGTTCCCGTGCCTCCTGGTTTTACAATTACCACCGAAGTTTGCACAATTTATACCCAACAGGGTCATGATGCAGCTGTTTCAGCAATTAAAGGAGAAGTTGAAAAAGCAGTTGCTTTGATCGAAGATTTAACCAATACAAAATTTGGTGACAAAGATAATCCCTGCTTAGTTTCTGTTCGTTCAGGAGCACGTGTTTCAATGCCTGGGATGATGGATACTGTTCTTAACCTTGGACTGAATGATTTAGCCGTTCAGGGAATTGCGAAGAAATCAGGCAACGAACGTTTTGCCTGGGACTCTTACCGTCGCTTTGTACAAATGTATGGCGATGTGGTTTTAGGTATGAAACCTGAAAGCAAAGAAGACATTGATCCTTTTGAAGCGATCATGGAAAACCTGAAAGAAGAAAAAGGGATTGAACTGGATACACAGTTTTCAACTGAAGACCTGAAAACATTGGTTCTTCGCTTTAAAGAAGCGGTATTGAAAGTAACAGGCAAAGGTTTCCCAGAAGATCCATGGGAGCAACTTTGGGGCGCTATTTCAGCTGTATTTGATAGCTGGATGAACGAACGCGCTATTTATTACCGCAAACTCAACCAAATTCCTGTTGAATGGGGAACCGCAGTTAACGTTCAGGCCATGGTATATGGTAACATGGGCGAAACATCAGCTACTGGTGTTGCCTTTACACGTGATGCCGGTACTGGTGAAGATATCTTCAACGGTGAATACTTGATCAACGCACAAGGTGAAGACGTTGTGGCTGGTATTCGTACACCGCAGCAAATTACCTTGGAAGGTAGTAAACGTTGGGCAAAATTAGCCGGTGTTAGCGAGGACGTTCGCAAAGCTGAATACCCATCGTTGGAAGAAACCATGCCTGCACTTTACAATGAATTGATGAAAGTTCAGGAAAATCTGGAAAATCACTACCACGACATGCAGGATCTTGAGTTTACTGTTCAGGACGGTAAACTTTGGTTGTTGCAAACCCGTAACGGAAAACGCACCGGAGCAGCGATGGTAAAAATTGCTGTTGACATGTTGGAACAAGGGCTGATTGACGAAAAAACAGCTATTCAACGGGTAGAGCCAGCCAAGCTGGACGAATTGCTCCACCCCGTATTTGACACCGACGCATTGAATTCAGCAAAAATTATCGCAAAAGGTCTTCCTGCATCTCCAGGTGCTGCAACAGGCCAAATTGTATTCTTCGCTGACGAAGCAGCAAAATATGAAAAATCAGTTTTAGTACGTATCGAAACTTCTCCGGAAGACCTGGAAGGAATGAACGTCGCTCGCGGTATTTTGACTGCCCGCGGTGGTATGACTTCACACGCAGCTGTTGTTGCCCGCGGAATGGGTAAATGTTGTGTTTCGGGAGCCGGTACTGTAAAAATTGATTACAAAACCCGTACACTGACCGTTGATGGAAAACAATTCAAAGAAGGAGATTGGATTTCATTAAACGGATCAACAGGTGAAGTTTACGAAGGCAATGTAAAAACCATGAACCCGGAAATGGGTGGTGACTTCGCTAAAATTATGAAACTGTCAGATAAATTTACAAGAATGACAGTCCGCACCAATGCCGACACTCCTCATGATGCTGAAGTAGCTCGTGATTTCGGAGCACAAGGGATTGGTCTTTGCCGTACGGAGCACATGTTTTTTGAAGGTGAGCGTATCAAAGCAATGCGTGAAATGATTTTGGCTTCAACCCTGGAGGGTCGTGAGAAAGCATTGGCTAAATTATTACCTTTCCAACGTAGTGACTTCGAAGGAATTTTCGAAGCGATGGCTGGATACGGAGTGACCGTTCGTTTGCTTGATCCACCATTGCACGAATTTGTTCCTCATCAACAAGCCACTCAAAAAGAACTGGCTGATGAGATGGGCATTTCTTTGGAAGCTGTAAAAGCTAAAATTTCGGATTTGGAAGAATTCAACCCAATGCTTGGACACCGTGGATGTCGTTTGGGAATCACTTATCCTGAAATCACAGCGATGCAGGCACGCGCCATCATTGAAGCTGCATTGAACCTGAAAGCGAAAGGTGTTGATGCTCGTCCTGAAATCATGGTTCCATTGGTCGGTACTATTGCCGAGTTGAAAAACCAGGCTGATGTGATCCGCTCAACGGCAGATAAAGTATTTGAAGAAAAAGGTGATCGTATTGATTACCTCGTTGGTACCATGATTGAGATTCCTCGTGCAGCCTTAACTGCCGATCATATTGCAGAAGAAGCTGACTTCTTCTCATTCGGAACGAATGACTTGACTCAGATGACCCTGGGTTATTCTCGTGATGATGCCGGTAAATTCCTGCCAGTGTACCTTGATAAAGGAATCTTGAAACAAGACCCATTCCAGGTATTGGATCAAAGCGGTGTAGGACAACTGGTACAAATGGGCGTTGAGAAAGGACGTACTATAAAAGCAAAACTGAAAGTTGGTATTTGTGGTGAGCACGGTGGTGAGCCAAGTTCTGTTGAATTTGTCGACGGAGTTGGTTTAGACTATGTGAGCTGTTCTCCATACCGTGTGCCAATTGCACGTGTTGCTGCAGCACTGGCTAACATTAAGCACAGCAATTAATATTGAATTTAATTCATTCCAATAAAAAAAGCCGTTTCAAGAAATCTTGAAACGGCTTTTCATTTTCAAATGTTTGTTATTGAAAACAAATATATATGTAGTATACTGGAGGTCATTGCTATTCGCTTTTCAATTTGGCATCAAGCGTAATTTTCAATGAAGATAATGCTTGTGAAACGGGACACCCTTTTTTGGCTTCTTCTGCAATTTCCTGAAACTTGGCTTCGTCAATTCCCGGAACAACAGCTTCAACTATTAACTTGCTTTCCGTTATTTTTGGTCCGCCATCTACGGTGTCCAATTTAATTTCAGCGGTTGTTGAAACTTCTGTCGGTTCAAAACCAGCCTCGGCCAACATATTTGAAAAAGCCATCGAAAAACATCCGGCATGAGCAGCTCCAATTAAACTTTCAGGATTGGAACCTACTCCATTTTCAAATCGGGATTTAAAACTAAACGGAAACTCAACATTACCGTGACT
>DATFMO010000501.1:0-8283 GCA_035266925.1 Sunxiuqinia sp.
AAAGCAACATTCAACGCATTGTTGTGCAAATGAAAGATGCCCTTGAACGTATCAAAGAACAAATGTTGAACGTACTGTAACTAATCAGTCATAATTTAGGTTCCATACAATAAAGATGTGCCGTTAATGGTTGATGGAACAACTCACTACACCATGAAAAAAGGTAAATTAATCATATTTTCTGCACCGTCGGGAGCTGGCAAAACCACGGTGGTCAGACATTTGCTTAAACAAAATTTCGGGCTGGAATTTTCCATTTCTGCAACCAGCCGTCCCCCCCGCCACACCGAAACTGACGGCAAGGACTATTATTTTTTGTCGAATGATGAATTTCAGAAAAAAATTGACAATGATGAATTTCTGGAATGGGAAGAAGTTTATGCCGGAACCCGTTATGGAACGTTAAAAGCTGAAATAGAGCGTATTCGTACTAAAGGAAACCACGTTATTTTCGATGTTGATGTGGTGGGTGGAACGAACATCAAAAAGTACTACGGCGATGAAGCTTTGGCCGTTTTCATTCAACCACCTTCCATAGAAGAACTGCGTAACCGGCTTGTAGGCCGTTCAACCGACTCAGCTGAAGTCATTGAAAAACGGGTTCAAAAAGCAGAATATGAATTGACTTTTGCCTCACAATTCGACGTAATTCTGGTCAGTCAGGAACTCCCAGTCACCTTAGGAAACGCCGAAAAAATCGTCACCAATTTTTTAAACCACAACGAAGATTAAAATGAAAGTCGGACTGTACTTCGGAACATACAATCCCGTACATATCGGACACATGGCAATTGCCAACTACATGTTGGAATACACCGAAATTGATCGGTTGTGGTTCATCATCAGTCCCCAGAGCCCGTTTAAAACACACAAAAAACTATTGGATAATTATCAGCGTCTGGAGATGGTATACCGGGCGATTGCCGACGATACCAGGATGAAAGCGTCGAGCATCGAGTTTAAATTACCCATACCATCCTACACCATTGACACACTGACTTATTTAAAAGAAGATTTCCCGGACCATGAATTCTACCTGATCATGGGAACAGATAATTTAGAAACGATTGATAAGTGGAAGAATTCGGATATCCTTCTGGAAGAATACAAACTGTTGGTATATCCACGACCGGGATTTGACCGAACAAATTATCAACCTCATCCTAATATCCAGCTGGTCAACGCCCCGATCATGGAAATATCTTCATCATTTATTAGAAAAGCTGTTTCAGAAGGTAAAAATGTTCGCCATTTTCTACCATTGAAAACGTACGAATATATTTCTGAAATGCACTTTTACGAATCCAAGTAGTGGATTTGCATCTACTGCCTGAAACGTTTAATCTTTCGCAATACCAATCACACCGCAGGCAACTCGCGCTCCCGCAGCACCAGTGGGTTGAGAGGTCAAGTCATCTTCTCCGGCATGCACAATTATGGCACGTCCAATGATGCTGTGTTTTCCATTCAGACTAATGACTTTATCCACACGCTCATAGTGTGCTTTTCCATCATCACCTGCTTCAATATTTCCGAGGTCACCCACATGACGTTCCACATCGTTTGGTCCACCGTGTTTCATGTTTTCAGGATTAAAGTGGCCACCTGCTGTTTTACCATCAAGCCCCGAGCAGTCACCATATTGGTGCACATGAAAACCATGTTTCCCCGGCGTTAACCCTTCAAGGTCACCTACAATTCTAACTCCGCCGTCAACTTTAGTAAATGTCACCACGCCATGCACAGTATTGCCTTCTGTGGGATGAATCACGCAAACTGCTTTTGTAACTGCCGGAGCTTGCTCAACAGCCATTTGACTATCTTTTGCTTTTTGTGGTGGAGTACATGCTTGGGTAAACATGAGGATTCCAGCTAACATTAATCCGCCAAACAATAATTTTCTAACTTGCATAATTTAAGTTTTAATGTTTATAATTTGTACCGTTTGTTCCAGTTGGGTTGAAATAAAAAAGATTGCCAGATGAATGAGCACGTCAAAGACAAAGCTCAACTTCGGTGGCAAACACTTCAGATAACCCGGTGTGTTCTTCACTAACTATAAATCACTTTTTAGCGAAAAGGTTCATACAACTCCCGATCATTTACTGTAAAATAACACAGGTGTATCTGTTTGATCTAAAACCTTGACAATTAGTTCCTTTTTAAATATACTGTCAATCAATCCCTGAGGCTTTTCAAACACCACGGTTAAATCAGGTTCAACCATCCCTACGAAATCAATAAAATCATGCTCAAAGTTTTCACTGGTCAACATCTGCCAGTTCACCGTTGAATTTTCAAGTACCCCAGAAACTACTGACAGCCAACTATTTGCCTGTGGAACCTCACGCTGTCCTTCTTCTCCAATGGCGTTAATGACTGGGTGGAACTGATTTAAGAAGTTGGCAACCTTGGGGTAGCCTTCAAAATCCTGATCCTCAAAATCTGCCGGCAGCAGTACATTTTCAATTTTCATGAATTCTTTTCCGGGCGGGACCAAAAGTGTAATCCCATTCAATTCCTTGCAAACAGTTGTGATATCCTTTCTCGATTCGAACATGTAATGATCGGCTTCCTTGTTAATCACAAAAATGGCTTCCGAGTCTTTTTCATCTGCTTCCTGCAGGCCTTTCCCAATCTCTTCTTCCTGAACAATCACATTGATTTTCAGCGGGTAATTCAAGCGCGACGCTTCCCTGCTCAGTAAATCATCCAACTCCTTTTCAGCTTCTTGCTTTTCACGTTGCATAATTTCCTGATGCGACATCTTTTTTCCAGGAGTTATACTTTGGGAATCACCATACATGCTACTAACTCCTTGTTGAATTCGTGGGTCAACAACATGAAGGATATCCACTTCTGATTCGAGGTACTTAGCCAAATGCAAACCATACGGAATAATACTTTTAGTTTGCCCTTTGACATCACTGATGATAACAATTTTCATAGCTTTATATTCTTTAAATTAATTGGCATTTATTTTCGAAATTTTGGCCACGAAGTGGCTGTATTGCCAGCTTTTGGCACTGCGCATAACATCGAACCGTCTATCTTTGCGGCAATTGTAGTACCAGAAATCCGCAAAAAGAAAGGGATCAACCAAATTTTCAGGCACATGAGCCCAAAATAATTGTAGGCAGGATCGATTTTGTAGACAATATTCTCGAAAGTTGTGGAATTTTTGAGAATTGTTGTGTAATAAATTCACATTCAATAGCTGATTTGCGGAGCAATACAAACCATTAAGCGAGGTTCGCGAACAATACTTCGACCTTACATCCAACAAAAAACACAGACGATGCCAACAAAATTTCATAAAACAGGATCGTTGGAACAGTTTTTTCTACTTCCCAAGTAAAATTATAATTAAAGACGATGGCTATCCTCCTCCATTTTTCAACCGACAACACAAAGAAAAATTCTGACGGGAGGAAGTGTACTATTGTACAACGTTATGCAAGTGAATATAGCAACGACTAACAAGATGCTCATTTCAAAACAACAAAACTGAAATATCATGGAAAAACTGAACGTCGCTCAAAAACTTATCCAGTCGCACCTCATTGAGGGATCACTGGAGCCGGGAAATGAAATTGCACTGAAAGTTGATCACATTCTGCAACAGGACGCCACTGGAACGCTGGTTATGCTCGAATTGGAAAAACTTGGACTGGATCAGGTGCAAGTTGAAGTCGCCGTTCAGTATGTCGACCACAATTTGCTTCAAACCGACTTTAAAAACGCCGACGACCATGCTTTTCTACAATCGGCAGCCAAAAAATACGGCTACTGGTTCAGTCGTCCTGGAAATGGAATCAGCCACGTGGTGCATATGGAACGTTTCGGAAAACCCGGTAAGTTGATGATTGGATCAGACAGCCACACTTGTTCAGCTGGTGGATTGGGCATGCTGGCTATGGGATCCGGCGGACTTGATATTACCACAGCTGCAACAGGCCAACCCTACTACATCAATATGCCCCAAATTTTGGGTGTTGAATTGACAGGCAAATTACCCGACTGGGTGAGCGCCAAAGATATCATTCTGGAAATGTTGCGTCGATATGATGTTAAAGGAGGTGTTGGCTACATCATTGAGTATTTTGGGGATGGGTTGCAACATCTCAGTACATGGGATCGCCACGTGATTGCCAACATGGGGGCTGAGTTAGGAGCCACAACTACCGTTTTCCCTTCAGATGATGTGACCAAAGCATTCCTGAAACAGGAAGGCCGGGAAGATGATTGGGAGGAACTGAAAGCAGATGAAGGCGCCAAATACGACAAGCTCGACAAAATTAAGTTGGACAAACTGGTTCCACTTATCGCCAAACCAGGAAGCCCGGGCAATGTGGTCCCGGTCAGCGAGGTGGAAGGATTGTCCATTTCGCAGGCTGTCATTGGTTCATCGGCCAACCCCGGCCTGCGTGACTTCTGGATCGTCAGCCAGATTGTAAAGGGTAAAAACATACCGCCTGAAATATCGTTGGATATCAACCCTTCGTCCCGCCAAAAGATTGCCGATCTTGGAAAACTCGGAGCCATCAATTCCCTTATTGCCGCAGGTGCACGCTTTCACCAAACGGGTTGTATGGGCTGCATTGGCATGGGACAGGCTCCAGCTTCCAACACGATCAGTCTGCGAACCATGCCACGTAACTTCCCCGGTCGTTCTGGAACTGCAGATGACCAGGTTTATCTGTGCAGCCCTGAAACGGCAGCGGTTTCTGCTTTATTCGGGAAAATAACTGACCCACTAACATTTGGAGAAAAATTATACTACCCACAGTATGTGGCACCCGATGAAGCAGCCATCAATCAAATGATGTTGATTCCGCCAAAAGAAGATGGTGAAGAAGTGGAACTAAAAAAGGGCCCGAACATCAAATCATTGCCCGATTTTGGCCCTGTAGAAAATACCTTCGAAGCTCCAGTAACTTTAAAGATGGCAGACAATGTTTCGACTGATGAAATTTTGAAAGCCGGCGCAGAAGTTTTGCCGTTGCGCAGTAATATCGAAGCCATCAGCAAATATGCTTTCTATGTCATCAACAAAGATTTTTATCAGACTGCGAAAAAGGATAAGGATTCTATGGGAGGACACGTTGTTGTAGCTGGCGAAAATTACGCGCAGGGTTCCAGCCGCGAGCACGCTGCCATTGCTCCACGCTATCTCGGACAAAAGGCAGTAATCGCAAAAAGCTACGCCCGGATCGGTTTTCAGAACCTGGTGAATTTTGGGATTGTTCCATTCCTATTCGAAAATCCAAAAGACTACAACGATGTGGAAGCAACGAATATCTTGTCATTTGATGATGTGCTGTCAGCGGTTGAAGATGGCGAAACCATCAATGTTTACAACAAAACAACCGATAAACGCTTTATGGTGAGTTGCAAATTGTCGAAACGGCAACGGAAAATCTTAGCGGCTGGCGGACTACTGAATTATCTAAAGGAAAAGAACATGGCTTAAAACTTTTCCAGTTCCTTCAATTCGATATAAACTCTAACTGGCATTTCTTGTTACTGGTTAAGTATTTCATTGTGATTTGGAATCACTCTAAATTACAAATTGAAGATTTAACAAATGCAGATATTTCTATATTTGCATATAAAATAACTCCGAGTTCTTCTTGGCTAAGTGTAAATCATACGCTAACAGAACCGATGGGTCGATGTGGAAACACAGTGGCCTCCCGATTTTCGGCAGTTGCCGGAATGACTTTGGAAAGGAGAAGAAGGCTTTGAATTTTATCGAATAGATTTGCTCAAGATTCCCCTTTCCTATAAATTGGACTGGGGAATTTTTATGGCACATCATTGGGGAAACATACTATTAATTGCAGGTTCAAGTCGAAATGTTGGTAAAACCACCTTCATTTGCCAGCTATTGGAACAACACCGGCAACAACATCCCATTGCCATTAAAATTGCACCTCACTTCCACTCCATCACATCAGGGTTGAAGGTGATTGACGAAACGCCCAATTACCAGCTGTTTGAAGAAACTGAACGGAGCATTAGCAAAGACAGTTCATTGTTTTTACAGTCAGGTGCTGTTCGTTCGTTTTATGCCCAGGCACACGACGAACACTTGCCGGAATTATTTATGGCGCTACTTCCTTTTTTAGATGGTAAAACACCAATTCTGATTGAATCGGCTGCCTTGCACAAATATGTTGATGCCGGGCTGTTTTTATTCATATATGATGAACAAGGTGAAAGGAAGAACCACACCGAAGCAAATCTTAAAATAGCTGATTTTGTTGTTCATTCCAATGGAAAATCGTTCAGTGTTCACCCCTCACAATTAAAGTTTGAAAACGAATGGAAAATCACTCAATAATCAGCCTTCAGGAGGCGCTGGATATTGCTTTTGGCCATGCTAAAAGTTTAAAAACAGAATCTGTCAATTACATGAAATCCACAGGTAGCGTGTTGGCAGAACCAGTATATTCCGATGTAAACATGCCACCTTTCAACAAGTCAGCGATGGATGGTTACGCCTGCAAAAAAAATGATCTGGGCAACGATCTTGACGTCCTCGAAGTGATTCCAGCTGGGAAATCGCCGTCTTTTAAGATTGAAGCAGGACAATGTTCCAAGATTATGACTGGCGCTGAAGTGCCTGAGGGAGCGGATACGGTTTTCATGGTGGAACACAGCGAAGAGGTGGCACTCAACAAAGTACGTTTTACCGGAACGAAAACGAATAGCAACATCTGCACGATTGGCGAAGATGTGAAAACTGGTGATTTGGTTTTGGATGGCGGAACGTTGATCCGACCGCAACACATTGCCATGTTTGCTGCGGTTGGTTGCACCAATCCCAAAGTTTATCGAAAACCCAAAGTTGGAATTCTTTCAACAGGTTCCGAATTGGTGGAACCCGACACGCAACCACAGACATCCCAAATCCGCAACTCAAACGGGCACCAAATGACTGCCCAGGCAGAACAATGCAAATGTCTGGTCAACTATTATGGCGTTGTGAAAGACGACAAGCAAGCCACGTTTCAAGCCATAAAAAAGGCAACGGATGAAAATGATGTGACCCTAATCTCCGGTGGCGTGTCTGTCGGCGATTTCGACTTTGTGCCCGACGTCATCGAACAACTGGGATTTGACATTCTGTTCAGCAAACTAACCGTTAAACCGGGGAAACACACCACATTTGCATTGAAAGACAACAAATACATCATCGGACTGCCGGGCAACCCGGTGTCATCATATATTCAGTTTGAAATCTTTGTCAAACCGTTTCTATACCGCTTGATGAATTATTCACTGCCCGCTCCCAGTCTGCCATTGCCGCTGGCATCCGATTTTAAACGAAGAAAAACTGATCGTGAGGAATTTGTACCAGTGGCGCTAAACGCAAACAATGAAGTTGAACGAATCGAATATCATGGTTCAGCTCATATTCATGCTTATCACCAGGCTTTTGGATACATGAATATTCCTATTGGCATCGGGAAAATCACAAAAGGAGAAATCGTTTATGTACGACCGCTTTAACCGCCATATTAACTACCTGCGCATTTCAGTCACCGACAGGTGCAACCTGCGATGTACCTATTGCATGCCAGCAGAGGGCGTTCAACTTCTGGAGCATGACGATATTCTCAGTTTTGAGGAAATTGTCGTATTTACCAAAATGGCCGTTGAACATGGCGTTACCAAAGTGCGACTCACTGGAGGTGAACCACTTGTTCGAAAAGGAATTGTTGATCTGGTAGCCATGCTTTCAAAAATCAATGGCATTGATGATTTAACCATGACAACCAATGGCATATTGCTGGACAAATATGCAAAGGAATTAAAAGAAGCCGGATTGAATCGTGTCAATATCAGCATGGACACCATCAATCCAGAACGGTATTGCCAACTCACCCGAATTGGTGATGTCCAACAAGTGTTTAAAGGAATTGATGCAGCTCAACAAGTTGGATTGTCGCCCCTGAAAATTAACGCAGTCTTACTAGGAGAACCTAATGGTGAAATCTTGAAATTGAAATCGTTTTGCGAAGAAAACAATCTCGACCTTCGGTTTATTCACCAAATGAATTTGCAGAACGGTGAATTTTCGAAGGTAGAAGGTGGCGAAGGTGGAAACTGTAGCCGTTGCAACCGAATCCGGCTACTGGCCAATGGCGACGTGAAACCTTGCTTGTTTAGCGACCTGGCCTACAATATCCGAAAGTTGGGAACAGAACAAGCTTTTAACCTGGCAATCGGCAACAAGCCGCGAACAGGCACATTTAATCGCTCCGGTGAATTTTA
>DATFMO010000502.1:0-2973 GCA_035266925.1 Sunxiuqinia sp.
GAGATTGCGCCCATTACACGTCGTATTATCATGAAAGACGTCAATTTGCGTCCGTATCAATCCTTGTATTTTACGACCATGGTTTATGGCGAACCAGTGGCTGTTTTTCCTTCCGGTGAAAAGTTGGCTAAAGAGTTGGAAGGCAAAACTCCCCCGGTAATTTTACTTTCGGGGATTGCTAATCCAAAACCCCTGCAACAATACCTGGCATCACAATATGCGGTAATTCATGAGTTGATTTTCAAAGATCATCATGATTTTCGTTCCAAGGATCTTAAAATCATTGAGGATACTTTTGTGAAATATCAGGATCAACAACCAATTTTAGTTACTACCGAGAAAGATGCCATGCGCTTCCGGGACGAAACAGCGCTTCCTGAATTCGTCATGGCACGCTCTTTTTATATCCCATTGAAAATTAAATTCCTCGACTACGAGGGCAAAAGTTTTAATAAAACAATCGTAGGCTATGTTAAAGACAATCGAAGCAACCGCGAATTATATAAGCGAACAACTAGGCGGACAAGTTGAAGTCGGAATTATCTTGGGCTCTGGCTTGGGTGGTCTGGTTAGTGAAATCGAAATTCAGAAAACCATTCCTTACAAGCAAATTCCGAACTTTCCGGTCTCAACGGTGGACGGTCATAATGGCACACTCATTTACGGAATCCTGGGAGGGAAAAAAGTGCTGGCCATGCAGGGGCGTTTTCATTTTTACGAAGGCTATTCCATGAAAGAGGTGACTTTCCCGGTTCGCGTAATGAAAAAGTTAGGCATCAGCCATTTGTTGGTTTCCAACGCGTCTGGAGGACTGAATCCTGATTATCGAGTGGGTGACCTGATGATCATCAGCGACCACATCAACATGTTTCCGGAACACCCGCTTCACGGACCGAATGAAAATGCGTTGGGGCCTCGTTTCCCGGACATGAGCAAAGTCTATAGCAAGGAGCTGCGTGACAAAGCCAAATTCATTGCCCTTCAAAATAAAATCGAAGTGAAGGAAGGCGTTTATGTGGGCGTGCAGGGGCCAACTTTTGAGACGCCGGCTGAATACAAAATGTTCCGTATCCTTGGGGGTGATGTGGTTGGTATGTCGACCGTTCCTGAAGTTATTGTGGCGCGCCACAGTGACATGAAAGTTTTTGGTATTTCCATTGTAACAGACAGCGGAGTGCCGGGTGAAATTGTGGAAATTTCGCATGAGGAAGTACAGGAGGTGGCGATGCGTTCTGAACCATCCATGACCCTGATCATGAAAAGTCTGATTGCCAAATTGTAGCTAGCGAATATAAATAGCCTGAACTATGAAATTGCCTGAATTTGAAGACATTGAAAAAGCGCATGAGTTAATCAAACCCTATGTGCACCGAACACCCGTATTTAGCTCGAAATCGATTAATGAAATGACCGGTGGAAAGTTGTTTTTCAAGTGTGAAAACTTACAGAAAGTGGGTGCTTTTAAATTTCGTGGTGCCTGCAATGCGGTTTTTTCGCTGAGTAAAGAGCAGGTAGTGAAAGGCGTTTGTACCCATTCGTCAGGGAATCATGCTGCTGCACTGGCTTTGGCTGCCCGTTTACGTAAGATTCCGGCTTTTGTGGTCATGCCGGAAAATGCTCCCGATATTAAGAAGAAAGCCGTTGAGTCGTATGGAGCGCGAATCACATTTTGTAAGCCTACGTTGGAAAGCCGCGAAAGTACTTTGGATGAAATAATTGCCAGAACCGGTGCCAAAGAAATTCATCCTTACAATAATTTTCAAGTAATTTGCGGACAGGGAACGGCTGCTAAAGAATTAATTGAAGATCATGGCACATTTGATATCATCTTGTGTCCGGTTGGTGGAGGTGGTCTATTGAGCGGCACCTCAATTACAGTTCGAAGCATGGAGCCGGAATGTCAGGTGATAGCCGCCGAACCCGAAGGAGCTGACGATGCTTTTCGTTCTTTCCATTCAAAAACATTAATTCCATCGATCAACCCAAAAACTATTGCTGATGGGTTGCTCACTTCGGTTGGCGAACTCAATTTTCGAATTATTCAGCGAAAAACGGATGAAATCGTGACCGTTTCTGAGCGAGGAATTGTGCGTGCCATGCGCATGGTTTGGGAACGAATGAAACTGATTATTGAGCCGTCAGCAGCCGTGCCTTTGGCAGCTATCCTCGAAAACAAGGTGGATGTCACCGGCAAAAAAGTGGGTATTATCCTCAGCGGAGGTAATGTTGATCTGGAGAATCTGCCATTTTAACAGGCGACAACCTGGCCAATGAGAACGATCGGAAACAACTGTGCGCTGCCGTTTTCAATCGCCTCCCACTGCCTTCGTTTTTTACCAATCGATATTCTGGGTAATAAATTGAATCAGGCTATTAGCCATGTCCTGTTGTTCCTGGATATTCGGGTGCCCCGACGTTTCTTTGAACGGAACGAAAAACGAATAAATTTTCGGGTCGTTCATGTTTTCAACGGCTTGCTTAACGTAGCCCGGCCATTTTGAATCTTTTTTGGTATCATCCATATTTCCCAGCATGCAGATGATGCTGGCGTTAGGATAGTTGTTCCGAATACTGGTCACAAAATTCTGATACGCCAGAATAATGAATTGATCGTCTGGCGCTTTGTCTCCGAACCGTGCTTTAAACTGTGGATTTTCGGGGCGGTTGACGATCCATGAATCGTTTTGAAAAAGATTGATCACGACCACATCAGGCTGGTATTTCGAGAAATCCCAATGGCTGGTTGAGTCCGATGGATTGAGCCGATCGTAAATTTCGGGCATGATGATCGGGAACCAACTGACCATGATACCAATTCCGCTTTTGCAGATGCAGCTGTATTGTGCGTTGAAATGGCGGGCAGTGATGGCCGAATAGCTCAGGTAGTTGTTGGTGAACGTACCACTTGGGTTGTCTTTCCCGGTTGTGTCTTCCACGGCATAACCAGCGGTGATGGAGTTTCCGTAGAATTCA
>DATFMO010000503.1:0-12584 GCA_035266925.1 Sunxiuqinia sp.
TCCTGGTTCCCAATAAGTTTATCGGGGTCATTCAGAAAATCTCTAAAAAGCTGCATCAACCTGATGGAAATCTAAGACCGGTTTCTCCACGCGAAATTGAAGTTCTTGAATTGATTGCCAGTGGAAATTCTGCTAAAATAATTGGTGATAAATTGAATATTAGCGAAACAACTGTAACAACTCACCGAAAACACCTGAAACAAAAGTTTAATGCAAAAAACACCGCTGAATTAATTAAAGAAGCTGCCAAAGCGAGGATTATTTAATCCTGCTACTTTGACAGCCTTCATGACTCTTAAAACGCATTATTTTAGCAGCCTGCTGGATCCCAATCAAAGGTTACATACCCATGTTTAGAATGATGGTACGTATTGTATTCGTAACCATGAACGGCTCCAATAATGGCACGATCAGAAACTGAAAGTTTTATACCGTAGGCACATTTCACTTTAACAGGCGATTGTGGGATTTCACATAAATTCAACGTACCTATTTGTTGGCCAAGGCCGCCATCTCCGGCCAGCACAATTCCTTGATGATCGATGTGTCCACTCAATGCCGGGACGGGATTGCCATGCCGGTCAAACACACCGGAATCGTAATGTCCAGAACCAATTCCAACGCCAGAAACGGGGATATTTCCACCGAAAGCCAATAAGCTGAAACTCCGGAAATAATCATCGCTGAAATTACCAAAGATCTTGATGGCTTCATCCCCGGTGAACGTACCACATTTTTTGTAATGATTGCCATTGTCTTTCACCACTATTCCTTCGGCTGGAAGCGGTGTTGGCGTACCACCAAATTTGAAGAAGTTAATTCCAGTGTTGTCCAACTTGATTGCAACTTCATCTTGGCAAAGCATCGACTTGTCGTCACGGGCAACTTCAAGGCGGAGCAAATAATCGCCATCCAATCCATAGCTTCTCCAATGCAAGAGCGCAGTTAAACTATAATTAGCTACATCGTGTTTGTATTCGTTAACACTAAACCAGCCATCAGAGTCAGGTGTCCGGACAACGGTAGCAATCCATGGAGAAGGATTTCGGCCAACACGATGATCTGTTATGGTTTTCCAGGACGATCCGTTATCATCGCTGTATCGGAACCGGTAATAGGCTGCTGATGGAATTTCGACATTTCCCCAACAGGCAACAATGCCGCCAAATGGACGATCAAATACAAATGGAACAACACTTCCTCCTGAATTAATTTTTATGGCTAATCCTTCATTGGTGCCAGACTGGCTGATATCTCCTGTGTGGACTTCATTCACAATTTCAATATTACAAGTCACACTGGCACCATCAAACGGTCTGATTTGAACATATCTTTCCAGAATATTTCCCCACGACGGTGTATGATAAGGTCCAAAAGGTGTTGGGTCGAGATTCCAGGATAGAATTGCCCGAACCCGGACAATGTTTTCTTCAGAGCAGGATTTTAACTTCGAGGCGACATCCTGGATTCTCATTTTAACAGCATATTCCAGGTGTTTCTCATTTGCTCCAGGAATGTCGTGAACAGCAACACTTGAGGTTCCCACATGTTGATAACCGGCTCCCCAGTCAACATAGAACGCAACATATTCCCGGCTGCCTAACGTACACAGATTCCCATTAAACCCATTTGATTTCTTCACTTCGAAAACGGCTTCAAGCGTATCATCTTCTGGATGAAGACCAACACATTTCAATTGTTCATAGCTGGTATTTACCAAAAGCGGCTTGACAGGAATCAACCATTCCGGATCAATCGACAGTTGCGGCAGTATTGCATTAATCGTTGATTGCGGTAACTTATCCAAAGCATTCACAATGTCTTCCTGCTTTTGTGATTCACTGATCGAACCAAAATAGTTGGGGTTTTTGGCAATCAGAGCTTTAAAATCATGACGTTCAGGTTCAACCTGACCACTCTCCTTAATTTTAGATTCCGCTTCGAGCGAGCGGTCAATCAAGGATTTGATTTCCGCTTTTTCACCGGTTATCGTAAAATTCTCAATCGGTGGAAACGGAGGTACAGGATTATTAAGTTCCAAATCAGGTATGGGAATTGACTTCAACGGTATCTTTCCAAAATCAGGTAACGGAATGATAACCGGACCGCTCTCCTTGGGTTTGATCTGAACAAAAGCATCCATAACATCTCCCCAAACCGGCGTGTAACTGGGGCCCATCGGAAGTGCATTCCAGGATAAAATAGCACGGACCTTGACAACCTGCGGCTGATCACAATCTTTGTATTCTTTAGGAACAAATGCTCTTCGTACAGCATAAAAGAGATGGCTGCCATTGACAAACGACAAATCATGAACATTAACCTCGGCCGGAGCTCCAACACCCACGAAACCATTGCCATCGTTGTAATCAACATAGAAAGCGACATACTCATGACTTCCGATTCCACAAAGTGCCCCACCATAGCCATAAGGCAATTTCAGTTCGATGACGGCTTCCAGTAAATTGTCTTCCGGGTACAAGCCAACACAAGCCAATTGCTCATAGCTGGTATTGCCGGCCAATTGATAAACCACCGGAAAGTCTTTGCTAATTGATTCGTGACCGATATTCCCAAAATAATTTGGATTAATGGAAATCAACTGCTTAAATTGAACCCTCTCCCGTTCCGGAACTGGCTTTTCAAATAAATCATCCGGAACGGCCAGGTGAAATTTTTCAACATCATTAGCTTTATACTTCACCTTATCTTTTGTTGTATGGATGATTTTTCCATCAGCATCTTTTACCTGAAGGTAAATATCCGGACGCTGATCAAAAAACAAGTCCATGAAGTCCTTTTTGTCGTACGTAATTTTAAAGTTTCCTTGCTGGTCTGTTTTAGCAGCCCCTAAGCGATCATCAAATAACAAATCTTTGTCAAGTGCTTCCACGGTTAAACCCGAAAGCGGTTCTTTACTTTTATGTTTGGTGACTGTTCCATAAATTACAAAGCCTTTCTTTTCCATTTTTTGTCGTTTTAGAGATTTATTCAAATCATTTTTTCAGTTTAGAACCATCACCACACCAACGTTTTAAGAATAATTATTTTGACATAATGCCGACATGATTGGTCCTTTAATTTCAACTTATAAGCACATGATGACTGTTTTAATTTTAAATTGAATCTTACAGGTCGCACATTGCTATCGAATTTTCAAATAGCACATTTAAAGAATATTACGTATTAAAATTACAACTATCAGGCTCTGAATTCAATCCTTATTTTTGAGGATTTTTCAATTTAAAAAGAAAAGTAGCTATTGAACTATTTGACAATAAATGAAATGGATTATTGTATTATTTTCTAGACTTTTTAATCAGGTAGTGTATTAAAGGCTGACAACTTTCAGGAAGGTTCGGTTCGCCGCAATTTATCGTTTTTGATTTTCCCCGAAATTTGATGGAGAGGATATAATGAAACTGGTCTGGTTGGTTTTGATTTAAACGATCTTCTATCTGGATGGAGAAAAAATCAGATTGATTAATTAATTTTCTAACTTCTTCGACTTCCATCGAATCCAGTGACCGACTATCAATGTCCACTTTTGAAACCATCCCGTTAAAACCACCAGACCGTTCAAATTGAATGTAAAAATGATCCTTCATTGAACTAAAAACTATTATTCCTACCCATAATATTAGCAAATATTTTCCCACATCCTGTTTTTTTATCTTGATTGACGATAATGCCAACTAAACTCCACCCCGTTTTTACAGCATTCTGTTCGGTGCCGTTTGCTCCAAAAAGCTCTCCTGCCGTTTCATAGGTCAAATTTGCTGCAGCCTGGAAACCGGACGTCTGATTAAGTTTGTCGCGAAGCGTTACATACCAGATTTTGCCTGTTTTTTCCCAAGCATAACCACCAATCAAGCGGGCAACTTCATAAAACGCCCGGTTCGGAATGCCAGAATTGATGTGAACACCGCCATTGTCGCTTGTCATATTCACATAGTCATTCATGTGTCCCGGTTGCGGGTCTTTCCCCAAAACAGTGTCGTCATAGGCTGTTCCGGGATTCTTCATATCACGAATTCCACGTCCGTTGACATTCGATGTAAACAATCCCTCACCAATTATCCAATCGGCCTGTGACACCTCCTGATTGTTCAATTTCTGCTTCACCAATGAGCCAAAAACATCAGAAAATGATTCGTTCAGAGCACCCGATTGGTTGCGGTAAACCAAATTCGCTTCGTATTGGGTTACACCGTGGGTAAGCTCATGTCCAATGATATCGACGGCAATCGTAAAGCGGTTAAACAAGCGTTCATTGTTGGGTAGATCTTCATCACCATCGCCATAAACCATTTGGCTCCCATTCCAAAATGCGTTATCGTAACCTTTCAGATAGTGAACACTAGAGATCAACGGCAACCCATTGTCATCAATTGAATTCCGACCAAAAACCTGATCATATAGGTCATAAGTTGCACCTGCGCCATCATAAGCTTCATTGGCGGCTTTGTCATTCGTCGGTGCATCTCCTTCTCCCCGCACTAATTTCCCCGGAAGTGTTGATCCAAACTTGGCATCATAGATGTTCCTCATTTTATTGCCTATCGCAGCTTTAGGTTTGGCCGAAACTTCAGCCAGAGATTGCCGCTGTCCGCGTAATTGCCCGGAAACATTCAGGTTGTCCGTTGCCCATTCTATTTGTTTCGAACTCCCGTTTTTAAGTATCCGCTCCACCATATGCGGCGGAACAATACACTGAATTGGATGGTAATGATATTCTGCCATGAGTCTATAAAAATTAATGTTTGAGTTCCTTTACCAATGTATTGGCAGCTTACCGCTTAAATGCGAACAACGACATGAAATCCATCCTCTAATTTTCTAGTTGCTATTCAGACAACTTGCATTAAAAACCAAGCTGCCCAAAACTGCGGGTCACTTTTTAGGCTGTTACTTGACGTAGCGAACTTTTTGAACGCCTTCGAGCTGGTTTATTAAATTTTCATTGATCGTTGTTTTAGCTTTCATTTTCTGGGGAATAATCACTTCCCCTCTCCTAACTTTGATCTGGTCCAGGTTGTCTATCGTTTGATCATTGTTCTCTTTCTCTAAATTTTCATAAACTTTACCAGCCACAAAAAGGTCGTTGCTGACTTGTATTTGAGTTTGGTACTGTCCGGAATTCAACGCCCAGGTTTTCGAATTATCTTTCTGTTCCTGTGGCTTGACCATCTGATTTAATTTGATACCGTCACCGCTGCTCAGATTCTTTCTAAATTTGCGTTCAATGTTGTTGAGCCTATTGATGTCCTGATAATTACCCAATGCTTTTTCCCGGTTAATGTACTCCAACGCTTTGACTTCAAATACCGGAAACTTGTACGAGGGATTCAATTCGGTACACTTATTTCCCATATCTGCCAAAATCTTAAATCGTTGTCGATTGATGAAAGACGAATTGTTCTGGAATTTAGTCGTTGTAAACAGTGGACTGTTAGTGATGGAGTTCGCCAGACTTTTCACATCGCTGGTCTTGAAATTATATTCCCCATTTCTGATGTTAAAACGCATGGACGTGATCTGTTTGATTTCTTTTAGCTTTTGTTTATTTCGTTCAATCTGCCCCGGAAAACTCTCTAATCTTTTGACAAGCGAACTCGCCGCTTTCAGGTTGTCCAGGTCGAGATACCCGGCTGCGGCATCAACCAAAACCCGGTATTCCATTTTGGGCTGGTTGTTTTTTTGGTACCCTTGTGCCAGCAATTGGTAGAGTCCCGGAATTGGCTTGAATTTCACAGGATTTCGATCCTGTATCCTGTTCTGAAAAATGATGGCATGTTCCAGTTGAAAAATAGCGTTTGTGGCATACCCTCCAGAAGTCCAAACATTCCGATCGGCATAGATCAGTCCCAACATGGTGTGCGACCATTGAATGGCCTCCAGATCATTCTGCAAATAGCTCAGGCCTTTTTGATTGAAAAGCTCTTGGACGAGATGATCGTATTTGGCATGGTTCAAATCCAGTTTAGGATAGCGGTTATATAAACGGGACAATTCAATCGCAATATCAATTCGGATGGGGAAATATCCTTTTAATTGGGGATCGTGTTCATAGACACGAAACTCTGGGGAAACATTCAGAGCCATTTCGAGCATTCCGACAGCTTTTTTTGCATCTCCTTCCAACAAAGTAGCCGATTCCTTTCCCAAAAGAATCGAAGCAAGGATATGGCGCCGGTAATCATTGACCGTCCACCACCCCAACTGATCAAGGTTGTCAATAGAACCTTTCAGTAATTCCTGTAACTGCACATTACATACGGATGGCCACTTTTCAGGATCCGGAAGTTCGTTTGCATAACTGACCGTTATGGTCTTTCTCCCTGCAACAGTTTCAGCCCATTTCACACAGGATTCTACCGCATTTTTCTCATCTCTGACAGCCAATGCATTATTGAGAGCTCGAATAAACCCACTACGTGCCAAGTCATTTAAATGCTGATTACGAAGTTCTTCGGAAAAACCAATCAAGGCCTCAAAAGCCTCATTCGGGTTTGGTAACTGGCTATACGAATAAAACACCTTCCAGGCCAGGCCATCATTGTTGGCATCAGCCAGAAAAGCTGTTTTGTAGTTTTCCGCTGCACGCCTAAAATCTTTCATTTCGTAGAGAAGATCACCTTTACTTATTTGATATTTGATTGCATTTGCCTGATCCACTTCAAGGCATTGATCTAAAAAGTTAAGCGCCAATTGCTTATTGTCAAGTGCTTTGTTCACCAAAAAAAGGTTAATCAAGATCGAAATATCCCTGGGGGCAATTTCCCTTGCCCTCTCGTAATAGTTCATGGCTTGTACAAGACGGCCCATTTGATTGTCACGCTCCTTGTTTGCAGCCAATTGGTACAAATAACCAACCGTAAAGTACATTTTTAGCCTGCATTCTTTCTCATCTGTGGTTCCCCGGCACTTGTCGAGGTTATTTGTAATAACCTCAATTCCACGTTCAACAGGTAAGTGCAAAGCCTCTTTGCATAGCTCGTCCACCTCGGACAAATCCCTTAAAAGGGGTTGGTCTTGCGCCAAAATCCAATTGACAGATCCCACAAACAGGGTGACAAGGATTAGAAGTTTAATAACTATTGTTTTCATTTTATTCTTCATTTGAATTGTTCAAAGTTGCCCGGGGAAGTATCTCATTCGTCTTGTTCACCAGCGGAACATACTCTACGATAAAAATTCTTTTTGCTACGACATTGGCGTTAGACAAATCGATAAGTGTTGCCCCAGTCCCAATGCTTTGAACGACGATGCTGCCATGAGGATAATAATTGGGAAGATTGTAGGTGGCAATCACTTTATCGATGTCCTGTACTTTACCCGTAATCTTGGTTCTATATCCATAATCTTTTGTTCCTGTAATCGGATTTGGAACAGACGAAATTATATGGAACCGACTGGAATCAGCAATATTGTTATCCTCTTCAGATAGTGGAAGAATAAACACTTTTTCATCTTGAATGAAATAAAAATCGTCAGCTACTTCCACTTTGCTAAAGATGTTCTCCACCATTTCCTTTTTATTTTGATCCAGACCACTTTTAAAAATCCACAATACTTTATTGATAAAATCTTCATCCACGTCAGGCAATGCTTCAATGTATTTCTCAACGGGACGAAATACCCAATACACAGGTTCTATGGCGCCAGAATTTTCCTCCAGATTGGCAGACACTTTAAAACCAACCTCCTTCAATGCGGAATTTGAACTCGCGTTCTGTTCGCTATCGGTCAGCTCGATATGAAGGTTGTTTGGAGTTGTGTCAGTTGTAAACTGAAAGAAGCCAAAGGTCTGGTTTAGCAAATTTACGATGGATGACTCGCAAGATTTTTCGATCTGTGGAACTGCCGAACCATAAAATTTAAGGTACTGCTCCTCGGTGATTTTAAAATCGACCTGAATGTTTTTTTTCCCTTCCGCATTTAGTAAACAGGGAAGAAAAAGAAGGCAGCAAACAATTATGCTATGTATCTTCATTTTTGAATTGATTTAAAATTAAATTCCTTGAATTTATTAGCATCCACTTTTCCATTACAAACAGCAAATTTTTCATTTTCTTTGGAAAGCAACATCAGTGTTAAACTGTCGCCAATAAAAAAATCTGTCGCGATAAACAAAGGGTCATCAGTCCATTTGTTCAGCGTTGAAAAGATTACTGTTTGATCGGAGTAACGGCCCCGGAGTTCATTCAGCCATTTCCCGATATATTCATCCGGTATCTCAGGAACCTGACCGAAAATGATTGTTGCATGACTATTTAGTCCTATGATTTTTGGTTTTTGATTGTTATGCTGAAAACTGATTTTTGCCCGCGGAAGTTGCATGTGAAATTCGGTAGGAACGCGAATAATCGCTGTTGGCGAAACCTTCAGGTCACTCTCCAGTACAATTCTTTTCCCTACCCATGGAAAAACTTTAAAATTGAATTGTTGATAGCCTTTAGCATGCAAAACAAATGTCCGCCCGAAGGGAATGGTGAAAACCGTTTTGTGGGCTACCGGTTCTCTTGAATTAATTTCCAGGTTAGAGATTACGGTATCCGAGCGTCCTGGTGCCATAAGTTCGATTGGTAAGAGTGTTTGTTTTTTGTTGCTTGATATTTGAATAGAACTGACAAAACAACCAATCATGAAAAACAAAAAGTAAAGTCCGCCGATCACCTGAAAATTCAGGACATGGGAGAGCCATTTTGCATAGAACTTATTCATTTTTTCTTCGATGGTTTTGCCCAGGTATTTTATGAAGAAACTAACGATTCCAAAAAAAACCAGTACGCCACCGACAAAATAAGTTTCTACGAAATCTTTGTCAATGTGGAAGTTCAGCCAGGAATTCAAAAATACCAGAAAAAACGCAAGCAGCAAGATCTTTATGAATATGTAATTATCTGCTTTATTCATAAATTCAGTATGATTTTTAGTAAACAAAATCGAGTCTTTCACCGATCCCCCACATCTTTTGTAGCCGACCGCTATACTAAATTTACGGAATAGCGAATCGTAATTCAATCCTCATTTTTGAGGATTTTTATTTTTCAACGATCTCAATAACAAGCTAAAAGACATGAAAAAGCCTTTCAATTTTATTGAAAGGCAATCGAATTTCATTTTAAATTTCGATGGTTTACTTTGCCGCAATCGATTCAATTTCAACCAACACTCCGAGCGGTAAATCTTTCACGGCAAAAGCAGCTCGCGCAGGGGGATTTTCTGCATAATATTTCCCGTAGACTTCGTTCATTGCTTTAAAATTCGCCATGTCACTCAACAGGCAGGCCGATTTTACCACATCTGAATAACGATATCCTGCTTCTTCCAGAATTGCTCCGATGTTTTTCATTACCTGTTCCGTTTGTTCAGCGATTCCACCATCAATAACTTTTGATGTTGCCGGATCAATAGGTATTTGCCCTGAGATGTAAAGAGTTCCGTTAACTTCAATTGCCTGGCTGTAAGGGCCAATGGCTGCCGGTGCTTTTTGGGTTACAATTATTCGTTTCATTTTTGTCTATATTTTTCGTTCCCATTTGTCATAGCATCAGCTGACTCCTTGAGGCTAGCTGTTGCCGTTAATCAATTTAAGCAATTTACTTTTCTTATAATGAAACTAATTTTCGTAGTGACTTGTTTCGTATTTTTAGGGCAAATTAGAAATTATGACTACCGAACTGATCAAAAAACAAATTGAAAAACTCCGGCGGGAACTGGAGGAACACAATTATAACTACTACGTTTTATCATCACCAACCATTAGCGACTATGAGTTTGACATGAAGCTGAAGGAGTTGGAAAAACTCGAACAGGAGTATCCAGAATTTCAGGATCCGAACTCTCCCTCCCAACGTGTGGGCAGCGACATCAACCAGGAATTCACACAGGTAAAACACCGCTATCCCATGCTGTCACTGGGCAACTCTTACTCAAAAGATGAGCTGATAGAATTCGACGCCCGCATTCGAAAGCTGATTGGTGATTCGTTTGAATACGTGTGTGAGTTGAAATTTGACGGCGCATCGGTTAGTCTGGTCTATGAGCAGGGACAACTGGTTCGTGCGGTTACGCGTGGGGATGGCGAAAAAGGCGACGACGTGACTTCAAACGCGCGGACAATCCGGAGCATTCCACTGTATTTGAAAGGTAACAATTACCCGGATTCGTTTGAAATCCGTGGCGAAGTTTTGATGCCGTTCAAGGAATTTGCTGAGCTGAACAAGTCCCGAGAAGAGGCTGGTGAGCCTTTGTTTGCCAACCCCAGAAACACGACTTCGGGAACGTTGAAGATGCAAAACTCATCCGAAGTAGCTAAACGGAAACTGGATGCTTATTTTTACTACGTTTTAGGTGAAGATCTACTGGAAGATGGCCATTACGAACTATTGCAGCAAGCTGGGAAATGGGGATTTAAAATATCGGAACACATCAAAAAATGCCAAACGATTGATGACGTTTTTGAGTACATCGATTATTGGGACGAAGAACGCTTCAACCTCCCGGTAGCAACGGATGGTATTGTCATCAAAGTGAACAGCCGGCGCCTGCAAAACAATCTTGGATTTACGGCCAAATCGCCACGCTGGGCCATTGCCTATAAATTTTCAGCAGAACAAGTCAGTACCATATTGGAATCGGTGAGCTACCAGGTGGGACGTACCGGCGCTGTGACTCCCGTGGCTAATTTGAGTCCGGTATTGCTGGCTGGAACAACCGTGAAGCGAGCTTCATTGCACAATGCCGATATCATTGAGAAATTAGATTTGCATTTGCAGGATGTTGTTTTCGTTGAAAAAGGTGGTGAGATCATTCCTAAAATTGTGGGAGTTGATGATTCAGCCCGAAAATCTGATGCCAAGAAAATTCAGTTTATCGAAAAATGCCCGGTGTGCGAAACACCACTCACCCGGCGCGAGGGAGAGGCAGCTCACTATTGCCCCAATGAAACCGGCTGTGCCCCACAAATCAAAGGAAAAATTGAGCATTTCATCAGCAGGCGGGCGATGGATATTGATGGTCTTGGGCAGGAAACCATCGAATTGCTATTCAACCAGGACTTGATCAAAAACAGTGCAGATCTTTATAATTTGGCCCCCGAACAACTGATCCCGTTGGAACGAATGGGAGAAAAGTCTGCCGACCGGATTTTGAAAAGTCTGGACGAAAGCAAGCGGATTCCGTTTGAACGGGTGCTGTTTGCACTGGGAATTCGATTTGTTGGAGAAACAGTGGCTAAAAAACTGGCTAACAAATTGGTGGACATTGACACCATTAAAAATTCAAGCTACGAAGAGCTCGTTGATATTGATGAAATTGGTGGCAAAATTGCTGAAAGTATCCAGCAATATTTTCAGGATGAATCCAACCAGCAATTGGTAGAAGAATTAAAAGCCCAGGGACTTCAATTTAAATTACATGAAAGTAGTTTGGAAGGACGAACCGATAAGCTGGAAGGACAGAGTATCGTGATTTCCGGAACCTTCGAACATCATTCGCGCGACGAACTGAAAAAGCTCATTGAACAGCATGGCGGAAAAAACGTTGGATCAATTTCAAAGAAAACATCCTATTTGCTGGGTGGCAGCAACGTTGGCCCGTCCAAAATGGAAAAGGTTGAAAAGCTTGGTATTCCAGTACTTTCCGAAGAAGAGTTTCTGGAAATGATTGGACAAGTATAACCAGTAAAAAGGCTAATTAAACGTTCCAATGTAAAGGAGAAATGAATCGTCATTCAAACTTCGTTGTTTTCAATGGCGGTGGTTCTTGTATCACAAACAATTTCTTATTTTTGCGTAGTCTATGAGCCTAAAAAATCAATTCATCACCTGGCGTTTAAAACGGAAATTGGCATCCATAAAACGGTCAATTACCCCAATCAACCTGGCTAAAGTAAAAACGGCCGGCATCATATGGGAAATTGAAGATCAGGACGTTTTTAAAATGTTGGTTAGCCAATTGAAAGAACAAGGCGTCCTGGTTCGCAGCCTGTGTTTTTCCGACATTCATGGCTCCGTTCATGGCGAGGTGATGTTTAGTCCACAGGATTTTTCATTTTTTGGCAATATTAAGAATCGGGAAATGAACGATTTTATGGATCGGCGGTTTGACTTATTGATAGACATTAGCTTGGCCAAAAGTTTGGAAGTTCGATATGTACGAGCATTATCAAGAGCCAGCTTCAAAGTGGGCTGGTCCCCGGTTCAACCCGACTACCTCGATTTGAGTATCGACGTTAGTCACCGGAAAGAGCCCAGCTACCTAGTCGAACAAATTTTACATTATTTGAGTGAGATAAATAAATAGTCAATTATAAATAAACAAAACATGACACACCCGTTTAAAGGAGCTGGAGTTGCGCTGGTAACTCCGTTTAAAGAAGATTTTTCAATTGATTTTAATGCGCTGGAGGATATTGTCGAAGATCAAATCAGTAATGGCATCGACTACCTGGTAGCACTCGGAACAACCGCAGAAACACCGACTCTGTCTGCTGAAGAGCAAAAAGAAGTGGTGGCCTGCATCAAAGCGAAAAACAATAAACGGGTCCCTTTGGTTTTGGGCATGGGCGGAAATGA
>DATFMO010000504.1:0-2543 GCA_035266925.1 Sunxiuqinia sp.
GAAACGACCAATAGCAACGGCGAATTTTTCCTGGCAAAAGATCGACTAAAAATGAATCACTCCATCACCGTATCAAGCCCCGGTTATTTGAATAAAACGATCAATATTCCCGTTACAATGGATAACATGTTTCAGGTTGAATTAGAAAAAGCCCCCATCCAGCGTGTTAATGACGCTGCCAAAGTGATGGAGATTATTCGCACCGCCATCCGAAAATCGCGAACTTACTATTCTTCCAAAGAAAGTTTCCAGGGCTATCATCGAGAAGTGGTTCAAATAAACAATGAAACTTATGGCATTGATGAATCAGCATTTAATTATTCAAATTCAGGCTGGGCAGGCAATCCCAATGCGTTGAAGTATGAGACCGTGAAATTCAAAAAAATGGAAGACAAGGAAGGATACAAATTGATGCAGTTGAAACCGAATCACCATAGCGAATTTTACCCACTCAAAGCCGATGTTCTATCGGTTCCGCCGGAATTTTGGCAACCAACATCGATTAACCAATTTGATTACAAAATAATCGGGCAGATCCAATACGATGGTGAAACTTGTTACAAAATTCATTTTGAACAGAACGATCGGTTGGTTATTCCTTTGCAACAAGGCATCTTGTACATCGGAAAGGAAACATCAGCACTGCGCTACGCCAGTTGGACCAGCACACCAACAAAACGAAAATACATTAGCTACACAGACTTTTTACAGTCGAACCCGCTGGACTACCAGGTACAAATTAACGACGACTATTACGAAGCCAGTTATGCTTTTATTGACGGCCATTTGCGATTACAGGCTACCGACCAACAAATCCACATTCTGGTTGATCAAAATGATGAATTGGTTTTTAAAAGCAGACTTTCGATTGTTGGTCAATCCTCCCGGGAATTCAAAAATATTCAGAATGAAAACAGCGATCTGTTGATTGAAGATGGTAAAGGAACACACATGTTGGTGAAAGACGCCACCTACCAGATTGCTCCATGGGTAAACACCGGAATGATTAAGCCGGAAGAGCAATTGATAAAGGATGCCCGATTCCTGCACGACATTGTTGTTTATGATTAATATTTGCAGGAAACCGTCGAATTGAAACTAAACAATAAGCTGAAACGCTTGTTTTAAAAAACAGATGCAACACCGATTATTGAAAACTCATCTTGATCAGGCATCTTGATCAAAACAGGCAAGAAACCAAGACCTACCTCACCCAAAACAATTAAATATAGATCACATGAAACGAATTTTCATTACCATCGTTGTAACATTCCTTGTACTTATTGCAGGGTTTTATCTTTACATATCATCTGGTTCGTACAATATCAGTCAACTTTCGCCACACAATAGTCTCACTAAGGCAATCATTCGAACCACCAAACACAACTCAATAAACAAACGGGCAAAAGATATTCAAGTGCCTGAAAACCTGAAAGACTCTGCCATGTTGGTTGAAGGATTTCAGCACTACAATGAGATGTGTGTGATGTGCCACGCAGCCCCCGGCGAAGAAGCCGGTGAAATGACTGAAGGTTTGTATCCAGAACCACCAAAATTGTACAAGCATCCTGAACCGGATGCAGCCCAACAGTTTTTCTGGGTTATTAAAAATGGGATTAAAATGACCAGTATGCCGGCCTTTGGCCCCACCCACGATGACCAGAAAATTTGGGCGATCACCGCATTTGTCACTCAAAAGTTAGGCGAAATGACACCTGAAGAATATCACAAATGGGCAAAAAAATACATACACGAAAATGGAGACCATGATGAAATGGATCTTGATGAGGATCACTAGCCATATCCAGAAAGGTTAATTCATCTTCTACTAAATAAAAAATAAATATCTTTGCTACCCTGAACGAATTTTCCGTCAATTCACGATCACAAAAGACGAAATTATAGTGGCATGGATAGTCGTATTTATAATTGGTTGACCGAAGAATTTCCGCAAAATTACCTCATCAAGCATCCCGTGCAAGGGGCGTTGATTTCCGCAATTTTCGACTTTATTTTTATTTGGCTGTATCAACCCCTACATTTTCATGGATCAGATCTTCTCAGCTTTAATCAATTAATGGGAGCCTACAGTCTGGCTGGTGGGTTATCCATGTTTATTTTCGTCAAACTATTAAAATCCGTGAGGTATTTTTCCCTGAAGCCAGAGTGGACAATCATTAAGGAAATCGCTGCCATCCTAATAGTTTTATGTGGGATTGGAATCGGAATCTTTCTCATTGCTTTCATCATTGATCCAGAAACAGCCGCCTGGTCGTTTTCCAGTCTTTTAAACTCTTTGAAAATTGTTTACCTCATTGGGAGCATTCCATTCCTGTTTTTTTTGGTGATGAACCTGACTTTTAAAATTCGACACCGATCGGTCCCCGATAATAATCTACCTCGAGCAGAAGATCCCTTCCCGTCGGAAGAAGAAATCCAGATCAAATCGCAGCTAAAAAAGGAAACCCTTGAATTTTTCCCCAGCCAATTATTGTATGCCGAATCCGATGGAAATTACGCGGTTTTTCACCTGCAAAAAGAAG
>DATFMO010000505.1:0-2146 GCA_035266925.1 Sunxiuqinia sp.
TGGATTCGACAAAATAATCACCAGCTCAGTTGTACCCAATTTTACCTGCAGGAAACGCCCCCTCCCCTTTCCGAAATCGACTGGCTGATCGTGATGGGCGGCCCGATGGGAATTTACGATGATGACCGATATCCCTATTTGAAGGCTGAAAAAGAATATTTGAAACGGGCCGTTGCCCAAAACAAAACGATGCTCGGGATTTGCCTTGGTGCACAACTATTGGCAGATGTATTGGGTGCTGCTGTTAACAAAGGGAAACACACGGAAATTGGTTGGTTTCCTATTCGCAAAACTGAAGCTGGAAAATCATCCGGACTAATAAAGTTGATGCCCGATGAGATGCCCGTTTTTCATTGGCATGGTGACCAATTTGAAATTCCTAAAAATAGTGTCCATCTGATTGAAAGTGAAGCCTGCCCCAACCAGGCTTTCCTGTACAATGACAATGTGCTGGGTTTGCAGTTTCATTTTGAAGCCACCCCCGAATCCATCCATGGGATGATTGAACATGTTGGCGATGAACTGGTTCCCGATAAATTCATCCAAAGCGATCAGGAAATCCGGCAACAACTATCCAAATGTGAGCAAAGCAATCAGGTAATGTTTGGGTTACTCGATCAACTAGCCTATGCAACCAATTAATATTCGCCTGGTAAAAATTTCGTTCGCCTTCAGATGAATCTATTTTAAGCAATAGCAGTAAAAAAGACAAATTGGTATTCATTTAAACTGGAAATTCATGGATTCACAAGAATTAAGAAACCTCCAAGCTCCGTTGAAGGATCAGTACCGCAAAGATCCTGAATCGGCCATTATTACGCTTCGTTCGCAGGGGAAATTGGGTGATGGCATTTCATGTAAAGTTGAAACCGGGCGAGCATTGTCGGAAGCAGGTCTGCATCCGGCAACAGGAGGAGACGGATCACTGGCCTGCTCGGGTGATTTACTGCTGGAAGCTCTGGTCGCTTGTGCTGGTGTTACCTTGAACTCGGTAGCTACGGCTATTGGTATCAAGCTAAACGATGCGACCGTAAAGGCCGAAGGTGACCTGGATTTCAAAGGTACATTGGCCGTTTCGAAGGAAGTTCCTGTTGGGTTCAAAGCTATCCGTTTGTTTTTTGAGCTAGACACGAATGCCGACCAGGAAAAAATAGCCACCTTATTGAAACTGACTGAGCGATACTGCGTGGTTTATCAAACCTTGGTGGCGGCCACGCCAGTCAAATCGCAGATCAAAACGATAAACTAACAATCTGATGTAACAACTAGAAGTAATATTCATATTTTCGGTCCGCACGTCAGCGCCTGGGCGCTACTTCAAATAAAGTCTTTCGCTTGTCAACTAACTTTCTATTTCCATAATCTGTTTGTATATCAATAACTTTTAAAAATGATCAAGATGAAAATATCCCTCGTCATCCTGATTTTTGTTGGCTTTACAACCACCAGTCTACAAATTCAAAGCAATAAAGATCGTTGCCTCGAGAACAACCCCAAATATGATATTCCCAAAGATCAACCTGCGTCTACACCCGGAATTGTTTATTTCTCAAGCGACAATGGCTTAAGTTGGCAAAATGAAAGCCAGGGATTGCCCCAAAATATTTTTCTGACTGACATTGCTGTTTCCAATCAACACATAGCGATCAGCACCAAACAACAGGGCATCTTTCTTTTCGATTTTAAAACGGATCGTTGGAATCCTACGGTTGCAAATCCCCAGTCGATTGCTGACATCGACGCATTGTTCTTCTTTCAGGGCAAGCTATTGGCAGGGTCTCAAGGCGATGGTGTTTTCTTTTCTTTTAACAACGGAAAAAATTGGCAGCCGGTAAATGAAGGATTAAAAAATCTGACCATCCGCAAACTTGTTGAAATTAACAACCAACTGTACGCGGGAACAAACGGTGGATTGTTTGTTTTTAATGAACTGAAAAAGCAATGGGTTCCCGCGTTTGTTGATCCAACGCTTCAGGTCAATGGCATTATCGAGTTCGAAGGTGAAATCTATTTAGGAACAAACAAAGGTGCTTATCGAAAACCTAATGGTCAGGATGAATGGCAACAACTTATGCCCGGCCTTTCGTTGCACAACATCAGTTCAGCCAGAAACAGGTTGTATGCCCTGGCCTACAATGAATTGTTT
>DATFMO010000506.1:0-3523 GCA_035266925.1 Sunxiuqinia sp.
AAAGATTTTTTGATATCTTAAGGCCTTTGCAGGAAACCTTTGGGGCCTGTTTTTGTTAAGAATGGTGGAAAATTATTTACCCCACATTTACAATTGATTAAAAAACCATTGATATGTTTGATCTGGAATTGATAGAAAAAACCTACGGGAATTTTGGCCCTCGTATAGAAAAGGCCAGAGAAGTATTGAAAAAACCGCTGACTTTGGCTGAAAAAATTCTGTACAGCCATCTTTTCGACCCGGGAAAAGTGGAAGATTTTAAACGCGGTATTGATTACGTTGATTTTGCGCCCGACCGCGTGGCGATGCAGGATGCCACAGCCCAGATGGCACTGCTCCAGTTTATGAATTCTGGAAAAGATAAAACAGCGGTTCCTTCAACAGTGCACTGTGATCACTTGATTCAAGCCAGTGTTGGTGGTAGAACAGATTTAAAATTTGCCGTCGAAAACAATAAGGAAGTTTACGACTTTCTGGAATCTGTTTCTAATAAATTTGGTATTGGTTTTTGGAAACCGGGAGCTGGAATTATCCATCAGGTAGTGCTTGAAAACTACGCATTCCCTGGCGGAATGATGATTGGAACAGATTCACACACAGTGAATGCCGGTGGATTGGGTATGGTAGCTATTGGTGTTGGTGGTGCAGATGCTGTTGACGTGATGGCTGGCATGCCTTGGGAGCTGAAATTCCCGAAACTAATTGGGGTAAAATTGACTGGAAAATTAAATGGTTGGACCGCACCAAAAGACATTATTCTGAAAGTTGCCGGCTTATTGACCGTGAAAGGTGGTACTGGATGTATTGTTGAATATTTTGGCGAAGGAGCCAAGTCATTGTCTGCGACAGGAAAAGGAACCATTTGTAACATGGGCGCTGAAATTGGAGCGACGACTTCAACATTTGGATACGACGAATCGATGGAGCGTTATCTGCGTGCTACAGGACGTGCAGAAGTGGCTGATTTAGCGAACGGCATTAAAGAGCACTTAAATGCTGATGAAGAAGTGAATGCTGCTCCTGAAAAATATTACGACCAGCTGATTGAAATCAACCTTGATGAGCTGGAGCCACACTTGAACGGACCATTTACTCCGGATTTGGCAACTCCAATTTCCAAAATGAGCGAAGTTGCCAAAGAAAAAGGATGGCCCACAAAAATTGAAGTTGGATTGATTGGATCATGTACCAACTCATCTTACGAAGATATTTCACGAGCTGCGTCACTAGCCCAACAAGCAGTTGATAAAAAGCTGAAAACAAAATCCGAATTCACCATTACACCGGGTTCTGAGCAAGTAAGATACACCATTGAACGCGATGGTTTTATCAACATATTTGATAAAATTGGAGCAAGTGTTTTTGCAAACGCCTGCGGACCATGTATCGGACAATGGAATCGTCCGGGAGCTGAAAAAGGTGAAAAGAATACCATCGTTCACTCGTTCAACCGTAACTTCTCAAAACGGGCTGATGGAAACCCAAATACACATGCCTTTGTAGCGTCACCAGAATTGGTTACTGCATTGGCAATTGCCGGTGACTTAACATTCAATCCGTTAACAGACACATTAATCAATGAAGCAGGCGAACAGGTAAAATTGGATCCCCCAACTGGAGAAGAACTTCCAGACAAAGGCTTTGCAGTTGAAGATCCTGGATACCAAGATCCTGCCGAAGACGGATCTTCTGTTCAGGTCGCAGTATCTCCGGAATCGAAACGTCTGCAACTACTGGATGCATTTGATGCCTGGGATGGTAAAAACCTGGCTGGTGCCAAATTGCTGATCAAAGCAGAAGGAAAATGTACAACTGACCACATTTCAATGGCTGGTCCGTGGTTGCGTTTTCGTGGTCACCTGGACAACATTTCGAACAACATGCTGATTGGAGCTATTAACGCGTTTAACGGCGAATCAAATAAAGTGAAAAGCCAACTCGACGGAAGATATGACGAAGTACCAAAAGTACAACGTTCATACAAAGCAGCAGGTATTCCAACAGTGGTAGTCGGAGACCATAACTATGGAGAAGGATCATCGCGTGAGCACGCTGCCATGGAACCTCGCCACTTGGGTGTGAAAGCAGTGATTGTTAAATCGTTTGCTCGTATTCACGAAACAAACCTGAAAAAACAGGGCATGTTAGCGCTAACATTTGCAAACGAAGCTGATTACGATAAAATTCAGGAAGATGATACTTTCAACTTCATCAACCTGGAAGACTTTGAACCAGGCAAACAAATTGAACTTGAAATAATTCACGCTGACGGTCGTCATGAAAATATTCGTTTGAATCACACGTACAACGGCCAACAAATTGCTTGGTACAAAGCAGGTTCAGCATTAAATCTAATCAGACAACAAAATAACTAATCAATAACACACACCCGTAACATGGAAAAAATTAAGGTAAAAAATCCAGTGGTCGAGCTGGACGGAGATGAAATGACCCGGGTTATTTGGTCATTTATTAAAGAAAAACTCATTTTCCCGTATCTCGACATTGACATTAAGTATTTTGACTTGGGCATGGAAAGCCGCGACAAATCGGATGATCAGGTAACTGTTGATGCCGCGCACGCCATCCAAAAGTATGGAGTTGGTGTAAAATGTGCCACCATCACTCCCGATGAAGCAAGAGTGACAGAGTTCGGATTGAAAACCATGTGGCGATCTCCCAATGGCACAATTCGTAATATTTTAGGTGGAACAGTTTTCCGTGAACCAATCATCATCAACAATATTCCACGATTGGTGCCAGGATGGAAAAAACCAATATGCATTGGTCGTCATGCCTTTGGTGACCAATATCGTGCAACCGATTTCACAACCAAAGGAAAAGGAAAATTGACCATCACTTTCACACCGGAAGATGGAAGCCAGGAGCAATCCTATGAAGTATATGATTTCCAGGGAAGTGGCGTTGCTATGGCCATGTACAATACCGATGAATCGATCATTGGTTTTGCACGTGCCTGCATGAACCAGGCACTGGACAAAAAGTGGCCGCTGTACATGTCAACCAAAAACACCATTCTGAAAAAGTATGATGGTCGCTTCAAAGACTTGTTCCAGGAAGTATATGAAAACGAATTCAAAGAAAAATTCGAAGAAGCTGGTATTACCTACGAACATCGCCTGATTGACGACATGGTAGCTGCAGCAATGAAATGGGAAGGCGGTTTTGTTTGGGCTTGTAAAAACTATGATGGTGATGTACAATCAGACACGGTAGCCCAGGGATTTGGTTCGTTAGGTTTGATGACATCAACCCTGATAACTCCTGACGGTAAAACCATGGAAGCGGAAGCTGCACATGGAACTGTGACTCGTCACTACCGCCAGCACCAACAGGGAAACCCAACTTCAACGAACCCAATTGCCTCCATTTTCGCCTGGACAAGAGGACTTGCTTTCCGCGGTAAATTAGATGAGAATCAAGCTTTAATTGATTTTGCCAGCTCAATCGAACAAGTTTGTATTGAAACAGTTGAAAGTGGTAAAATGACCAAAGACCTGGC
>DATFMO010000507.1:0-2561 GCA_035266925.1 Sunxiuqinia sp.
TGTTTGGTTTCCATTGATGATGATAAATTCACCTTTGTCATTTTTAACAGCTACACCCAACCGGTCTGCATCCGGATCAGTTGCCAACACCACATCGGCATCTACCTCGTGTCCCTTTTTCATGGCCATTTCCATGGCTGCAGGTTCTTCCGGGTTGGGAGAAACAACCGTTGGAAAATTGCCACTCACCACGTCTTGTTCCGGCACATTGAAAATAGTTTCAAAGCCAAACTTACGCAAGGCAGCCGGCACCAATCTTACACCGGTTCCATGAATCGGCGTGTAAACAATTTTCAGGTCTTTATGTTTTTGAACCAGCTCTGGCGCAATGGAAACGGTCTTTACTTTATCCAGGAATTTCTGGTCCATGTTGTCCCCCATGATCTCAATCAAGTTGGCATTACGGTTAAAGTTGATGTCTTCAGCATTCACCTTTTTCACTTCTTCAATGATATTGACATCGTGTGGACCAACGATCTGTGAACCGTCTTCCCAGTAGGCTTTGTAACCGTTATATTCTTTAGGATTATGGGATGCTGTCAGGATAATTCCGCTTTGGCAGCCCAACTCGCGGATGGCAAACGATAATTCAGGAGTAGGGCGTAAATCTTCAAATAAATACACTTTGATGCCATTGGCTGAAAAAATATCAGCACTTTTCTCGGCAAACAAACGACTGTTGTTCCGGCAATCGTGTCCAATGGCCACTTTCACCTGGTCCAGTTCGGCAAATTCATTTTTCAGGTAGTTACTCAGTCCCTGGGTAGCGGCACCGACGGTGTAAATGTTCATCCGGTTTGAGCCGGCGCCCATAATGCCACGCAAACCACCGGTACCAAATTCAAGATCTTTATAAAACGAATCAATCAGTTCGTCTTTATCTTCTTGTTCCAGCATCCGCTTGACTTCAGCACGGGTTTCTTCGTCGTAAACATCACCGAGCCAGGCATTGGCCTTGCTTTTTACTTCGTTTAAAAATTCATCGTTAACTGCCATAAGCTATCTATTTTAAATTTTTATCGCTTGAATGCATTTCACCAGGCTATCCCTCCAATAAGGGATCTTTATATCAAAAATACGTTTAATCTTCGATTTGTTTAACACGCTGTATGCAGGTCTTTGGGCAGGTGTTGGATATTCCTCCGTAATGATCGGTGAAACCTGGCATTGAATGCCTGCAATTTCGTAAATGGCTTTGGCAAAATCGTACCAACTGCACACGCCTTCGTTTGAAAAATTATAAATCCCGGGTTTCCAACCCACCTGATTGGATGTTGTTTTCGAAATAATTTCGAGAATAGTTGATGCCAGGTCACCAGCAAAAGTTGGGGATCCAATCTGATCGTAAACTACTTTCAGCTGATCACGTTCTTTTCCAAGCCGGATCATGGTCTTTACAAAATTCTTGCCGTGTGGCGAGTACAACCACGAGGTACGAATCACCATCGATGCGGGCGATTCTTTCAACAAAGCAATTTCACCATTCAACTTCGTTTTCCCGTACACCGACTCCGGACTCACAAGATCATTTTCAGTATACGGTAAATAGGCTGTTCCATCAAAAACGTAGTCCGTTGAAATATGAATGACTTTAAAACCGTGTTGGTTGGCCAGTTTCCCCAAAAAGGCCGGCACTTTGGTGTTGATCACTTTGGCAAGCTCCGAATCCTCTTCGGCAACATCAACTGCCGTGTAAGCCGCACAATTAATTAAAAAATCAGGTTTCTCCTGTTTTATGAAGTCGGTGGTTGCTTCCTGGTTGGCCAGATCCAATTCGTTAATATCCGTAAACAAAAAATCGAACTGGGGATATTTTTCAACTGCCAACCTAATTTCAGTTCCAAGCTGTCCTTCGGCACCGGTAACCATAATTTTCATACGTCAGATTTTTCAGTTTCAAGCAAACTGCTAGAAATTACAATAACACTTAAAAATTATATTCTGCCTCCTGAAACAACGGATTGGCCAAATCTTTTTCCGAAACGATAGATTCTTCTTCATCCAGTTGCCAATCAATATTTAATTCAGGATCATTATATCGAATTCCACGTTCTGCTTTGGGATCGTAGTACCCATCGCACTTGTATGCAAAAATGGCTGTTTCGCTCAACACAGAAAAGCCGTGTGCAAATCCCCGGGGAATATAGAACTGTTTCTTATTATCGCCACTCAACTCCATTCCAAACCACTGCCCAAACGTTGGCGAATCTTTTCGCAAATCAACAGCAACATCAAAAACGATCCCTTCAATCACACGTACCAATTTTGCCTGGGCATCAGGATTCAACTGATAATGAAGTCCGCGAATCACTCCGCGAGTCGATTTTGATTCGTTATCTTGCACAAAGGAAGTAGATATTTCAGTATCACGCAGACTTCGTGCGTTAAATGATTCTAAAAAATAACCGCGATCATCTATAAATACGCGCGGGGTGATCACCAACAATCCTTCGATTGGGGTCTTTTCAATCTCCATAACTTGTTCTTTTCCTTAAAACGATGATATCTTATTGTTGGCCAGCTTGTATAAATATTCGCCATACTGATTTTTCATCAGCGGC
>DATFMO010000508.1:0-2109 GCA_035266925.1 Sunxiuqinia sp.
AGCACCATCACGCTAATGCCTGTGCCTCCAGAAGGTGAAACAAATACCAATCTATGGGAATGGAGCAACGGAGCAACCACGCAGAATTTACAATTACAGGTACAGGAAAGTGTTATCTACCGGGTGAAATATACCAATTCATACGGTGTCGTCAGCACACAAAGTTTTAGTGTTTCGGTAGACGGTGACTGCCTTCCCGAAATCCTCAAACCATCGATTTCGCTCTACAATGTCACTTACGATGACACAACTACGATAGCAGCGATGCCAGGCACCCGGGTAACATTGACACTTTCGCCAACTTATGGCGGTCGAGGCAACATCGTATGGAACACAAACGCTACAACTTGGTCCACCTCTATTTTAGCCGGTACGTCAGACAAAGATTATTCGGCGACCTTTACTTCGAAATGTGGAGCAGTTACTGCTGTAACTTTTCATATTCATTCAACTTACGTGGCCCCATTTTATCAAGTTGATGGAGACCCCCTGCAATTTGGAGGTGCTATTCTGGTGGAAAAAGGAAGTAATCTTCTATTAAAACCTAAATCTTACAAAAAAGGCGGAGATTGGATTTGGAGCGATGGAAGTACAGGAGATTCGCTTTCTTTGAGAAACATTCAAACAGGTGGACACTTCTGGGTGAAATATACCTACAACAATGTAGCGTATCAATTGGACTATGTTATTCAGGTTTATGAAATGAATTACGCTATCGCAGAAGGTAATTACTATGTGAAAGATCCGGACACTTATGGCTACTTGACAAACGACGGAACGAACCTTCCTGTTTTTACCACTAAAAATGACTCAGACATCACATCACAGATTTTTACCATTACAAAAGATGGAACACGTTATAAAATGACATCCACAAAAGGCGATGGATATATCAACGAGCTAGGCGTTTTTGGTACCAATCCTTATTACACATCGTGGAATACGTATAGTTTTCATCATATTTTGAACACCAATTTATACGCCGTGCAAAATGGGGGTAGTTCAGGCACCGAATATTGGTCAATTTCAAACAATCGAATTGTAGGAAGAGGTGATGGCATCGAAACCCTGGAAGGTTTTCCCTTTGAACTCATCCCCTATTATCCGACAGCAGCGCAAACAATAACAAACCCTTTATCATTAAAAATCTATCCAAATCCGGTCACAGATCAATTCGTTGTTGAATTGCCAAACGAAGTTAAAAGTGCTCAATTGATGATATTCGACTTATGCGGAAGAGTGGTCAAATCTGTTCGATGTCACCAAGGAAAAAATAAATTGAATTGTAGCAATCTTGAACCATCAGTCTACCTGGGAACCTTGATCACAAAGCAGAATAAGTCATCTTTCAAAATGATAAAAATAGATCGTTAACAGCACATTGAAAACCTCCGCTAGTCCAGATTGAAAATCCTTTTCTTCCACGGCGGGGACTAAAAAACTCAATGACCAAGTGGTAAAAAATACAACTCTAGTTGCTGTTACTTTTCATTAAGTTTATCAAAGATCAGCTAGTAATCAAATCGGTCATTGTCCAATCAGCTAAATATAAAAACAGAAAAGACAAAACGATCGACCACAAAATGGTTCCCACGCAGTGGTATATCAAGTATTTGCGTCGATTACTCAGTATTGCCAAACCAATAATGATGGGAACAATCTGACCCAATGGCCCCGGTGCTAAAAGTCCAATACCCAATAGTCCATATCGATTTAGCCAACTATTAAATTGTGATGTTTTGCGCCCCATTTTCTTTTGTCCCATTCTACACTCCACCCATGTTCTGACATTACTTCCTGCAAAATAAATGATCAGAACACTGCACACTCCACCCAAAGCCGTCAAAACACCAGTCAGCAAAGGATTTAGTCCAAAGGCAATACCTACGGGAATACTTTTCCAAATGCCTATAAAGCTTGTCAGAAAAACTAATATGTAAGCGTAAAACTCATTCATAAGGATGTACAATAATACACAATGTTTACCAGGTGAAGTACGTTTTCATGTTTACATTTTGTAAAATTCTGGCTTTTGCCAGTCACTATGTCGAAATGATATGCTAATTAAACTAATGGTTATCCGCATTTTTACCTGGTTCGCAAATTCCT
>DATFMO010000509.1:0-4190 GCA_035266925.1 Sunxiuqinia sp.
CACCCCAAAATTTACCTTTGCAAGCCTGTCCCGGCCTATGGCAACCGTTGGGGCATCAACGATTCAATCATTGTTCACGGTGTGATTCCCGTCGTCAAAAAAATAGCGAAAATCGATCAACTGCCGATCATTGATTTATACAAAGCCCTGACCGGCAAAGGCGACCTTTTTCCAGACCAGATTCATCCCAATGCGCAAGGCGCCGGGCTGATGGCCAAAGCCATTTACCATGCCATCACCGGAAATAAGGGGCAACTGGTGCCCGCTGAATATCCCGGCAAACATTCTGTATGGCATGGTTTCGACCGCTATGATTTTCAATTGGATCGCCGGGATTGCCACATGATTCTTCCCCAAAAATCAGCAAAAGACCATCCATGGGTGTGGCGCGCCCGTTTCCCGGAATGGCATTATCAAATGGACAGCATCCTGCTGAGTAAAGGTTTGGCGGTCGTTTATACCAACACAGACAAAGAGTTTGGTTCTACCAAAGCAGTGAAAGCCTGGGACAATTTTTACAATTACCTGACTGGGTTTTACGAATTCAATAAAAAGGTCGCGTTGGAAGGTGTAAGTCGTGGAGGTTTATTTGCTTATGCTTTTGCCAAGCAATACCCGGAACGAGTGGCATGCATCTATGCAGAAGCCCCGGTTTGTAACATTGTCAGTTGGCCGGAGGGCAAAGGAATTGGCCTTGGCGACTCAGTTTCCTGGCATCAACTCATTGTGGAATATGATTTTAAGAATGAACAGGAAGCCGAAAATTATGCGGATAATCCATTTCAGAACCTGGCCAATCTTGCCAAAATAAAAGTCCCCATTTTTCACTCCATTGGATTGAATGACAGCATCGTGCCACCAACAGAAAACACCTTTAAGCTGGTGAATAACTATGTTCGATTAGGAGGACCAGCAACGATCTATCCAAATACCGAAAGCAAACAAAGTCTGCATGGTCACCATTTTGAAATTGACAATGTTCAGGCGGGCGTCAACTTCATTTTGAATAGTTATGGGAGGAACGGTGATTAAATTTGTTAAACGATTATTTTTTCTTTTTGCCAAACGGAGAAAACCGGTATTGAAAGCTGAATTGAATATCGGGCGCATTATTCACATAAAACAGGTCTTCGCCACAATACACGTTAAATTCATGCCCATTCTTGTGAAACCCGAGGATGAAAAAGGTTTTGATCGAATAGTAGTACAAGGCAGCAGGCGTCAGTTTTTCCAGGTAGAAATCCTGCGAGATGGGTTCTCCTTCCCAAAAGTCACCCTCTTTTAAAAAACGAACGCCAAGTGATTTATAGCCCGACTGGCCATTCTCAAGTGTCGATCCACGCATCAGCGGGTCCTGGTAGTTGATCAGCAGCCCGATAACAGTCGTGTTTTTTCGTTTCGACATGATGTTGTATCCCAGAAATCCACGGGCCACTTTTCGGTATTGCCAATCGATGGCATGGATACCTTTGCCAGCTTTCAGGAACGTTTCGTCGGTCATTCCTGCATCCAGTGCAAATGTCAACGAACTTTTATTGCCCATTCTGAAATCGGTGCGAAAGCCGGTTGAAATTCCGGGGATAATATACGGGTGGAAACGATTTAGTGGAATTGAAAGGTGGCCAGCCACTTCAGAATCAAAATGGAAACGATTGCTTTTATGATGAAAAAGTTGGCGGTAGTAGTGCGCGTCCATCATAGTCATGAAAACATTACTTTTATTTTTCCGGTACACGTTGCCATTTTCATCGTCAAACTCAATGGAAGCCCGGTTAAACGGATAAAGTCGTCGCCCATAATTGTCCTCAATGGCGAAATTGGAGTGAAAAGCTTCAATGAATCCATCGCTCACCAAAAAGTTTGCCCACGATTGACCACCTGACAACTGGTACAGGTTGACGTTTACGATCAAATTATTCTTTGTAGTCCAACCATTTTGATAGCTCAGCCGAAGATGTTGCAACACGCCATCAGACTGGTAAAGCTTTTCATTGGTTTTGATGTCCATCGCATCAAAATAATCTGGTCGCTGCCCAAAATAGATATCCTGTATATCTTGCTGCTCAGCAGGCGTCAAATTTTGGGGATAATACATCCGTGCCTGTGGATGCCAAATATTGGCCATGGTGTAAGACGCTGATAATCGATTTTTCTGGGGCTCGGCATCCGGGAAATAAAAGGGAAAATCCAGCGAAAAAATGCCTATTGGATGTTCAGGATTGATTTCCGGGTAATAAAGTGGCACCTGGATAATATTGTTGAAATCGTCGGATGATTGCGCAAATACAGGAGCTGTGGTCCAAAGTACCAACAAGATGATCAGTAAATTCCGCTCCTTCATTTTTTCGATTTTCAACATTCGGCTCCTAAAATAATAGTTTTCACGGGAAAGTTGTTCAATCCCGGTTTGTTTTCATCTTAAATTAATCAGACAAGCTTTCACCGATGAATGGCTACCAATCAAATGAAAATTAACCGCAAATTCATCTAACATTCCTTTTTTTTCATGAACTTTGACAGCAATGGAAAAGACGACGATTTATCAAAACGACCATGTGGTTCAAAGTTGGGAAGAGCTATGCGAAGAAGTATACCACGATTCATGGAAACCTGATTTGGGGCGCTACCGTTCCGATTATGCTTTTCGCGGTTTATCTGACTCAGCTTATGAATTAAAAAATAGTTTCTTACGAAATTGCGGTACACGCGATGAGTTGGAATACCACTTGTTACGAAACTTTCGGAAATACAGCATTTCCAAGGATGCCCAGTTGGATGCGTCGTTTTGGCGCTCGTTGGTGATGGCCCAGCACCACGGCCTTCCTACCCGGTTGCTCGATTGGACTTATTCACCATTTGTTGCCATGCATTTTGCGACGGCCAACACCGAAAAATTTGACTTGGATGGAGTGATCTGGAAAGTTGATTTTGTAGAAGCAAACAAATTGGTATCAGAGCCACTGAACAGACTTTTATGCGAAGAAAAATGCAATGCATTCACCGTTGAAATGCTGGAAGAAAACATCATGTCACTGTCTGATTTTGATAAGCAACTAGGACAAGAACAGGTCATTTTCTTTGAGCCCCCATCGCTCGATCAACGCATTGTGAACCAGTATGCCTTCTTCTCCGTGATGACCAAGCCTACCGGTATTTTGGATGACTGGCTGGTGAAGCATCCAAAATTGTACCGAAGAATAATTATTCCCAAAGAATTGAAGTGGGAAGTCCGTGACAAACTGGACCAGGCCAACATCACCGAACGGGTACTTTTCCCAGGACTCGATGGTTTGGCGCACTGGCTAAAAAGACATTATCAACCAATCAAAGGAGAAGGTATTCCAGATTAAAAATGGATATTCTAAGCACAAAAAGGAGCTTTGCAAAAAGAAGTTGCTTAAGTCATCCTGAATTTTTTTCAGGATCTCCTACTACCAGGAGACAGACCCTGAAATGAATTCGAGGTGACTTTTATCGGAGATTTTTTCCTTTTTGGGACAGCAATCCATTTGACTCAAATCGTTTTCAATCAATCGACAAATATTTTTGATAGGCTGAATCCCAATCCAAGTCCGGATTCGGCGAATATTCTTCCACTTCAAAGGAAGCCCGAACCAACTCACGCATTTCAGCCAACGATTTCAATGCCCCCATGGCTTTTGCTTGCACCAGGATATTTCCGGTAGCTGTAGCTTCGGTTGGCCCTGCAATCACTTTCAGTTTGGTAGCATCGGCGGTTAATTGATTCAAAAATTTGTTGTTGGCACCACCTCCGATGATATGAATCCGTTCGATGGGCTGTTCACTGACCGTTAAAATTTGCTCCAGTGTGAAACGATATTTCAGGGCTAAACTATCATACACACAGCGAATAATCTCAGCATGCGATTCCGGTGTTCCCTGCCCTGTTTTGGCGCAATAATCAGCGATTGCCTTGGGCATATCGCCTGGATTCAGGAACACTGAATCATCAGGATTAATCAGGTATTTAAATGGCTCGGAACCTTTAGCCAACTGTACCATTTCGTCCCATGTATAATTTTTTTCTTCCAACCAGGCGCGGCGACACTCCTGGATGAGCCACATGCCCATGATGTTTTTCAGGAAACGAGTGGTTCCTTCCACCCCTCCTTCGTTGGTGTAATTCATCTCCAGTGTTTTTTCCGACACCAGAGGTACTTCACTTTCTA
>DATFMO010000510.1:0-6564 GCA_035266925.1 Sunxiuqinia sp.
CGTGTATGCAGTGTCACGCTCGTATTGAGGATGTTCATGTGAAGGTGATCAACCGGGAACTTTGGGAAAAGAAACCGGGGGCAATTCCAGCTTGTACCGACTGTCACCCACCCCATAAAGTGGAGCTGAAAAATGTTTTGGAGACGATTTCAGATAAAACTTGTTTGGCCTGCCATGAGCAACCTGATATTCATAAGACCGTAGATGGAGATACAATTTCGTTGGTTGTCAATGTCAATAATTTAGCCGAATCGAGCCATAAGAATATTACCTGTGTAAAGTGCCATTCAGACGTGACTGCAAACATGACGAGGCCTTGCGAAACTGCTGGAAAAGTTGATTGCTCCAACTGCCACGCCGAGGAGGCTAATGTGTATTTTGAAAGTGGGCACGGACAGGCCTATTTCAGGAAGCAGGAGAATGCACCTTATTGCACGGATTGTCACGGCACTCACTTGGTGAAACCGACAACGGATGAAACCTCCCCGGTTTTCCGGTCTTCGATTCCAAAACTATGTGGTAATTGCCACCGGAAAGATGGGCAAGCGCTTCAAGGAACAGATTTAAAGGAGAAAGATGCGTTGCATGATTATTCAACGAGTGTTCACGGTAAAAGCTTGAAGGAGAAAGGACTATTGTCGGTTGCTGTCTGCACGGATTGTCACACGGCACACTTTGAGTTAAAGGAAACCGATAAGCGATCATCTGTTTACCCGGCCAATCTTGCCGCCACCTGCGGTAAATGTCACAAGGGAATTTACGATCAGTATAAAGCGAGTGACCACGCTTTTAAAGAAAGAGAAGGAAAGCTGAAGTTCCCAACCTGTGAGACTTGTCACACCGCGCATAAAATTTCGGAGGTTCACCAGGATAAATTTATGTCGGAGATTACTGCGCAATGTGGAAAGTGCCACAAAGAACTGGCGGAGACCTACCTGGAAACTTATCACGGGAAAGTTTACCAGCTAGGATATATGCAGGCTGCCAGATGTTCCGATTGTCACGGAGCGCACAATATTCTCAAAATGGACAATCCGAATTCAACTATTGGACCGCGAAATATTGTTAAAACTTGCCGCAAATGCCACACGGATGCGAACATGAAATTCACGGGTTATTTAACGCATGCAACACATTATAATAAGAGTAAATTTCCGTGGTTGTATTATACCTTCTGGGCAATGACTGCGCTGTTGTTGAGTGTTTTCGCATTCTTCGGTCTTCACACCTTGCTTTGGCTGCCTCGTTCTATTGGAGCCATGATCAAGAAAAAACATCACGTGAAATTGACTGGCAAGCAAGTCTTCATCAAGCGATTTACGAAAAGCCAGCGCATCACGCACATCTTTGTGATCTCCAGTTTTATCTTACTCGCATTAACAGGAATGTTACTCAAGTTTGCCTATATGGACTGGGCGAAATTTTTAGCCAAACTAATCGGAGGCGCGCACATCGCGGGTATTATCCACCGGTTTGCAGCTGTAGTTACATTTGGGTATTTTACTTTTCACGTGGTGTCGCTGCTTAGAATCAAATACAAGAAAGGTATCAAAATCAGTAAGTTCATTTTTGGACCGAACTCAATGATGTTCAATAAACAGGATGTGAAAGATTTCTGGGCATCCTTGAAATGGTTTACTGGCATTGCTCCTCGTCCGGCTTATGGTAAGTGGACTTACTGGGAGAAATTTGACTATTTTGCTGTTTTCTGGGGAGTTGTGGTTATTGGATCAACCGGGCTGATGCTTTGGTTTCCCGAAATATTCACCAAAATTCTACCCGGCTGGTTAATTAATGTTGCTCAAATTATTCATAGTGACGAAGCTTTGTTGGCTGTTGGGTTTATCTTCACTATTCACTTTTTTAACACGCACCTTCGTCCTGAATCCTTCCCCATGGATACTGTGATTTTTACGGGACATGTTCCATTGGAAGAATACAAAGAGGACCGAAAACGCGAGTATGAAGAATTGAAGAAGTCGGGCAAGTTAGATAAGGTAATTGTTGAGAAAGAATTCTCGAAACAGAAGATACGAAATGTGAAGATTTTTGGCTTTGTAGCGCTGTCTGCGGGCACTATTTTGATTGGACTGATCATCTATTCATTAATCTTTCATTAGTTCAAAATAGTTTAGAATCAGTCTAGATAATTTAGCTTGGGTTTTATGCAAGTGGAGTTGTAGGATTAACTGGTTGATAATGTTATATATCAGAATGGGGTAGGTGCTGGTTTCTGAATTTTATTTTGATAAAAAATAGAGCATAATTTCATAATATTCAGTTATGTAGAAGCTGTATAAATTGAGATTTCCGTTTGAAATATTTCGTTATTTTTTCAAACTTGCGTAGTGAACAAAAACCACAATTAAAACAATTGGAATGAAACTACCTTCGTCGATTAGGAACTGGATTTCGATCACTGGTGCAGTCCTGGCCGTGTTTAATTTGGCTACCATTTTATCCTTAGTCATCCTGAATATGTTCTTCGGATTTGGTGGTTCTTACATTGGACTATTTATTTACATTGTGTTGCCTGGCTTCATGATCACTGGCTTAATTCTTATTCCTATTGGAATGCGGATTAACCGTAAGCGAGCGCGAAAAGCTGCTGCGGCAGGGGAACAGCTGAATTGGCCGGTTATAGACTTCAACAACATTGCTGTTAGAAATGCAGGAATGATTTTTATTGTTGGCACTGTCTTCCTGTTGATCATTTCATCCATTGGTAGTTACGAAGCATTCCACTACACCGAATCGGTGGAGTTTTGCGGGAAACTTTGTCACAAGGTGATGGAGCCGGAATACACCACTTATCATGGTTCGCCACACGAGCGGGTAGCCTGTGTTGAATGTCACGTTGGGGCCGGAGCCAGTTGGTACGTAAAAAGTAAGCTTTCCGGTTTGTACCAAGTGTATTCAGTGTTGGCTAATAAATACCCGCGACCAATACCAACGCCGATTGCTAACCTGCGTCCGGCTAGGGAGACCTGTGAAGAATGTCACTGGCCTGAGAAATTCTATGATCGGAAAATGAGGGTTGAACACTCCTTTTTGGCAGATGACCAAAATACAGAGGAGGTGATTCATCTTCAAATTAAAACCAGCTCACAGATGACCTCTCATGGGTTGGAAAGGGGAATTCACCAGCACATCAGCCCGAACGTAAAAATTGAATACAAATCATCCGAAGATCGTCAGACTATCCCTTGGGTGAAATACACCAATACGAAAACCGGGGAAGTGCAAGTATTTACAGATAGTATGAATGAGATGAGCCAGCAGCAGTTGGATTCTTTGGAAACCCGGGTGATGGACTGTATTGATTGTCACAACAGGCCATCACACGATTATGGTGTCCCTCAGAATTTTATTGACAAATCCATGTACGAGGGGCGGATCTCAAAAACATTACCGAGCATTAAGTTGGTTGCCATGATGGCGTTGAATCAGGATTACCCGACGAAAGACAGCGCCTTTATTGCCATCAAGAGCCAGGTGATGGATTATTATCAGTCAGCCGATCCAGAGGTTTTGACCAATAGGAAAGCTGATGTTGAGCAGGCGATAGCGGAAATGCAGAAAGACTATGGCAACAATATTTTCCCGGAAATGAATGCCAGCTGGAAGCATTATCCAAACAATATTGGACACATGGAGTCTGACGGTTGTTTTCGTTGTCACAATGATCGACACAAATCAAAATCAGGAAAAGTTATCTCAAAAGATTGTAACTTGTGTCATAATATATTAGCCGAAGGAACTCCCGGAAACATGCAATATGCCGACTCCACTCAGCTATTGGCGTTCAAACATCCAGTGGATATTGGTGGTGAGTGGAAAACATCAAATTGTTCGGAATGCCACTCGGCTCTTTATTGATGCAAAATACAACTGACAAAAAACAAGAATAGAGTACTAATCTTTAAAAAATGAATCTATGAATTACAAAAAGTTTATGCTTTTACTGGGGCTGATTCTGATGGTTGGTTCGTTCGCCACAGCTCAGACCTATAAGTATGTTGGCGCAAAAAAATGTAAAATGTGCCACAACAAACCAACAACAGGCATGCAATATGACAAGTGGGAAAAAGGCCCACACGCCAATGCATTGAAAAGCCTGAAAGGCGCCGATGCTACAAATCCAAAATGTTTGAAGTGTCACTCTACTGCAGCTAGTGTTGATCCGAGTTTGTTAGCTGGATTGAGCCCTGATGAAGGTGTTTCCTGCGAATCTTGCCACGGACCTGGTAGTATTTACAAATCAGCTGGTATCATGAGAAATCAAAAATTGGCCATGTCAAAAGGTTTGGTCATGCCTGATGCAAAGGTTTGTAAAACTTGTCATAATGAAGAAAGTCCAAACTTTAAAGGATTTAATTTCGAAGAATACAAAGCAAAAATTGCTCACTGGAATCCAGCAAAGAAATAATTATTAATTTCATACTTGAAAAAGAAAATTCCTTTGTTTGATTCAAGCAAAGGAGTTTTTTTATTGAATTTTTTCCACCCTGTGAAAAACAGGACAATATAGATCAATCACATTATATTATCACCATGAAAAGAATTGCAACTGCTTTATTTTCAATGTTTACCACCTCTTGCTTGTTGATAGTTTTTGCGATAGCAATTGCGTATGCTACGTTTGTGGAGAATGGTTATGGCACGGAGACCGCGAGAATCCTGATTTATAATGCATGGTGGTTCAATCTTTTATTGGTAGCCACCGGAATCAATCTTGTAGGAGGTCTTATTTATTACAAAGCATTCCAGTTGAAACGCTGGAGCATGGTTCTTTTTCACCTGGCTTTTATCGTGATTCTCGTTGGGGCAGGAATCACACGTTTTTTCAGCTATGAAGGCAACATCCACATTCGCGAAGGTGAATCATCCAATCAACTGGTTACAACCGACACCTATATTCAGGTTCAAACAACAACCAATGGAACGACTAATTCAGAAGCCTGGAAAGTTGGTTTTTCACCCTACACATTGAATAATTTTGATGAAGGCATTGCAGCTGGCAACAACGATTTAAATGTTGAAGTTGTTGATTATGTGCCATCCGCTGAAGAGCATATTTTGCCCGATGCGAGTGGCGGGCCGATTATTTCATTGATCACATTGAAAGAAAAATCATCGCGTAAGGATATCACCATGCAGAAAAGCCAGGAGGTCGCTTTGGGGAATTTGTTGGTTAGTTTTGAAGGAGCAACCAAACATGCGGATGTCTACATTGAGCTGTCGGCTGACAGTTTGATCATGAAAACCACGGATACCTTGTCTGTGGTGTCGATGATGGGAACCACGACACAACAAATTCCACCTGGGGCAGTAACAAAAATACAGCCACGGGGAATGTATCAAATTGGCGATTATTTGTTTGCCTTGAAGGATTATCAACCGAGGGCGCGAATCGTGTTGGCAGAGGCAACTGGCAAGCAAGCTGGTATGAGCAAAGATGCCATCAAGGTGAAGCTTTCCATGAATGGCGAACAAAAACAAATCGTTTTGTTTGGCGGCAAAAATGATTTGGGTGTACCTATTCAGTCACATTTTGGGAACACCGATGTTGATGTTTCGTATGGTGCCAGAATTATCAACCTTCCATTTAAAATTCATTTGGATGACTTTCAACTGGAACGTTATCCGGGAAGTCGCAGTCCGTCATCGTTTGCCAGCGAAGTGACTCTCATCGATCCCCGAAATAACCTATCCATGCCATACCGAATTTTCATGAATAATATTTTGGACTACGAAGGCTATCGTTTTTTCCAATCTTCCTATGACACCGACGAAAAAGGAACAATTTTATCGGTCAGTCATGATTTCTGGGGAACTGCCATTACTTATGTTGGCTATTTCCTGATGGCTTTAGGGATGGTGTTCACTTTTTTCAATAAGAAAAGTCGGTTCCACGCCTTGTTGCGAGCCAGTGCCCGTTTGAAAACATTAAAAAGTAAATCGCATACAGCCACCATTTTAGTTTTGCTATTGGGATTGTCTGCTGTAACCAATTCAGTGCAAGCGGCTCCCATCTCAATCAAATCATCGCACGTTCGCTCATTTGAAAAACTGCTGGTACAAGACCCAAAAGGACGTATTGAACCAGTCAATACACTGGCATCAGAAGTACTGCGAAAACTCAATCGAAAGAGCAGTTTTGAAGGCATGTCGGCTTCTGAAGTTTTCCTGGCCATGAGTGCACAACCAGAAGTATGGCGAAACATTCAGATCATTAAAGTGGCAAACAGTGAACTGCAGACGCAGTTGGGATTACCGGGAAAATATGTCTCTTATAACCAGATGTTTGATCCAACGACACATGCCTATAAATTAAGCCAACTTATTGATGAAACCTACAAAAAGAAGCCGACTGCGCGTAGTAAGTTCGACAAGGAAGTAATCAATGTGGACGAACGAATGAATATTCTTTACCAGATTTTTAATGGTGATTTTCTAAAAGTTTTTCCCATCCCGAATGACCCAAGCAATGCCTGGGTCAACGAGAAGAAATTTTATACGCTTTCAGCAAATGCTAATGACCGTACCCGTTTGTTGACCAAC